>JBFEWI010000118.1:0-5627 GCA_041546475.1 Sulfurovum sp. | reverse complement strand
TCCTTTTGAAAGTACTTCATCAACTACCTTCACGTCGTGTTCAAGGATCACATAGAGTAATTTTCTTTTTTTAAACTTTTTAACCAGTTTTCGTCCTACCGGTCCATACCCACACACAATAATATGGTCTTGAAACGTACCGCCAAGAAGGGCCCTGTCACGTAATGCTACAGGTTCTTTGGTAAATATATCTGCAAGTTTTTTAATGTTCTTCAATACAAAAGGTGTCAATATCATGGAAAGCACGATGGTAATGATCATGATCTGATTGAGCTCTTCAGAGATCAGATTATTTGCACGTGCCAGGGAAAATATCGCCAGGGAAAATTCACCCACCTGGAAAAGTGCCAATGCTGTTTTCAGCGCTGTTCTTTTTTGTACAAAGAAACGCAAAATACCAAAGATCAATACCCCTTTTATCAACATCAAAGCCACTAAAAGTTCTAAGATAATATCTAGGTAATTGATAAGAGAATGCCAGTCTATCAGCATCCCTATGGTCACAAAAAAGACACCCAGAAGTATGTCTCTAAAAGGGATCAGGTCTGCTTCTATTCGATAACGGAATTTTGTTTCTGCTATCGTCATACCTGCGATAAAAGCACCCAGTGAGTAGGTAAATCCAAACACATGGGCCAAAAATGAGGCACCCATGACAATGAACAGTACCGCAACAAGGAATATCTCTTCTGAACCCGTAGACATCACCCAGCTAAAAAAGTGATTCAACACATATTTACCGATAAGGAACAAAATTAAAAAAACAACAATGGCACTGCCCAGGGTCCCCAAAAGAAGTACAGAGACGGACTGTGACTCTGATGTAAAAAAAGAGACCATTAAGAGTATAGGAATGACAGCAAGGTCCTGAAAAAGTAAAATACCCAGGGTATTTCGTCCATATCCTGAATGGATCTGATTATTTTCGTTCAGTATTTTCAATACGATCGCAGTGGAAGAGAGCGACAAAGCAAAACCTACGATAATAGCACTCTTCTCATCCAATGCAAAGACCATGGTACCAAGCAGTGTAAAAAGAAGTCCTGTAAGCATGACCTGGAGCATTCCATAGACAAATACTTCTTGCTTCATATTTTTAAGATGATTGACGGAGAATTCCAATCCTATGGTAAACATTAAAAATACGATCCCGAACTCTGCCAGATGCGATAGCATTTCCTTAGAATCTTCAGCAAAATGAAACATGGATGAAATCACGAAACCGGAAATGACATACCCTATGATCGTGGGTATATCAAATCTTTTAAAAAAAACGTTGAGCACAGTAGCAATTGCAATGGTAATAATTAATATCAGTAAGGGATTCTCCATTGATCTTCCTGTTTTTTTCTTCTATCTCAATCCTATGTTTTATCATAGCAAAACTGTATGTAAAAAAGAGAGTTTATTCTGAAATCAGTAAAAATAAAAAATTCTCAATCGACAATTATTACGCTACACTTATAATAATATTTAATGCTTAAGGATTACTATGAAAAATTCTTTAACGGCCTCAGAGCTTTATCATTCCTGTGATAGCACAGTATTTTCTTTTACCACTACTGACGAATTGGAAATACTAGAACAACCCATTGGTCAGGAGAATGCTTTAGATGCTATTAGCTTTGCTTCTAGTATAGAGCAAGATGGGTTTAATCTTTTTGCAATGGGTCCGTCAGGAAGTGGTAAACACTCCTCTGTTATGAGCTTTCTAGAGAAAAAAGCTTCCAGTGAATCTCCGCCTAAAGATTGGTGCTATGTCAACAATTTTAAAGATCCAAGAATACCTATTGCGATAGAACTACCTTTTGGAGAGGCCTTCAAATTTAAAGATGACATGGATGAACTGATTGAACTTTTAAAAGTATTACTTCCCAGTGTTTTTGAAGGAAACACTTACCGGGATGAGCGTGAAGCGATAAATCAAAAATATGTCGATCAACAAACATCCATCTTTAAGCATTTGGAAGAGGAGGCAAAAAAACATAATATCTCTTTAAATGCTTCTTCCAGAAGCAGAATCACCTTTACACCTATTGTTGACGGAAAAGTACTTTCTGAAGAAGAATTTAAAGCAATCTCAGGTGAGAAAAAAGAAGAGATCACTCGCAGAGTTGATGCATTTGAAATCATCGTTAGGGATGCGCTTCACAAAGTCGGTGAATCAAACAGGGCCATGCAAAAAGAGTTTAAAGAACATGATCAAAAAACAACCTATGAGGCAGTGAAGTCCTCCATAGATGAACTCCGCCAAAAGTATGCCTATTCAGAAAAGATCATTCATTATCTCGATGATCTACAGAGCGATATCATTCATCATGTAAGAGATTTTTTGATGAAGCCAGAAGAGACACATATGCCTCTGTTCCTTCAAGAGTATTATACGCCTTCATTTAGACGGTATAAAGTCAATCCTTTGATCTCCAGTCATAATGGATCTAAAGCCGCACCGGTTATTTATGAAGACAATCCAATTCATCAAAATCTTATAGGAAGAATTGAACATCTATCACAAGTGGGGACGTTAACCACCGATTTCAGCATGATAAAACCCGGTGCACTGCATAAGGCCAATGGCGGGTACCTGATCATTGATGCCAGAAAATTACTTATGCAGCCTTTTTCTTATGAAGAGCTCAAAAGAGTCCTGCGCTCCAAAGAACTGCGTATTGAGTCACTGGGGCAGCAGTACTCCCTGATCAGTACGATTACTCTTGAACCTGAACCTATCCCCATCAATGTTAAGGTCATTTTGATCGGTGAGCGAATCTTATATTATCTGTTGCATCATTATGATCCTGATTTCCAGGAACTTTTTAAAGTGACTGCTGATTTTGAAGATGATATCCCCCGAAATGATGAGAACATACAACTCTATGCTAGGATGATAGGAAGCATTGCAAGTAGACACGATTTACTTCCCTTTACTCCCGATGCTGTTGCAAGGATCATTGAACAAAGTTCACGTGAGGTATCACACTCTTTAAAGTTTTCAACGCATCTTACTACACTTTCAGATCTGTTAAAAGAAGGCGATTATTGGGCCAGAAAAAATCAACATTCGGCTATAGATAAAAACGATATTGAAAAAGTGCTTGAGACACGTATACAGCGCCTTAGCCGTATTCAAAGGAAGTTGTATGAGCAGATAGACGAAGGTACGATCATGATCAATGTCAAAGACAGCAGTGTCGGTCAGATCAATGCACTGAGCTTCATTTCCATAGGAGGGTATCAGTTTGGTCTTCCATCACGCGTCACTGCCAGAACACGTATCGGAAAAGGTGATATTATCAACATTGAACGCAAGGTGGAGCTCAGCGGACCTATACATGCAAAAGGTATTATGATCCTGAGTGCCTACTTAGGCTCTACCTATGCTTCTGATCTACCCTTAAGTCTGTCTGCATCTTTAGTCTTTGAACAATCCTATGGCGTTATAGAAGGGGACAGTGCCTCTTCTACAGAACTTTATGCTTTGCTCTCATCATTATCCGGTCTTCCGATCAAACAGAATATAGCAGTAACAGGTTCAGTCAATCAATTTGGTGAAATTCAGTCAATTGGCGGTATCAATGAAAAGATAGAAGGCTTTTTTGATATTTGTATGCGTAAAGATCCTGAAGCCTTTTACGGTGTCATCATTCCTGAAGCAAATGTCAAGCATCTCATGCTCAAAAAAGAACTCCTTGATGCTGTGGAAAAAGAAAAATTTGCTATTTATGCTGTAAAAACCGTAGATGAAGGTATATCGATCCTGACAGGAGTAGAGGCAGGAAAAGCAGATGAAAAAGGATGTTTTCCACCTGAATCCGTTAATGGTAAGGTGATAGCCCGTCTTCAAGAATTTTCAAAGATTACAAGAGAGTTTTATCATCCCAAAAAAGTTAAAATCTCTAAAAAGAAAGAGAGTTGATCACTTGGCATTTCCAAGTGTACGAAGTCGTGTATAGAGTTCTCTCTCCTCCTGACTTAAACTCTCGGGGATATGAACATTCAGGCGAAGGTAGAGATCCCCTTTTTTTGTTTCTCCAAAATAAGGAAGCCCTTTCCCACCAAGGCGCAGTACAGAATTGGGCTGTGTACCTTGGGGAACGGTAACTGTCACAGAACCTTCCATCGTAGGCACTTCCATTTCTGTACCCAGCACTGCATCGATCAATTCAATATCCTTTGAATGCCAAAGGTCTGCCCCTGAACGTTTAAAACGCTCATCATAAGCCGTACGCACTATTACAAGAAGATCACCCGGTTCTCCTTCTTTGCTTTTACTTGGTCGACCATGAGACGGCACTCGCAGTACCATCCCCTCTTCAGCTCCTACAGGTATCTTTACGGTTAATGTTTCGGGTTCATCTATCATACCTGTACCGTTACATTTCTGACATGGTTGATCGATAAATTTACCCTTTCCTGCACAATTTGGACAGGTTCTTATTTCCTGATAGGAAACATTGCCTTCTTGTCTGGTATTGATAAGGTTTCCTGTCCCGTTACATGTTTTGCATACACGTGGTTCTGTACCTGGTGCAGCACCCGTTCCCTTACACTCTGAGCAGGCACGAAGGTGGCTGATGTGTATAGACTCCTCACCTCCGGTAACAATCTTTTTCAGCGGTACACGTACCTCCACTCGTATATCTGCACCTCGGGAACTATATTCCCCTCCGCGACCAAAGAAACTGCCAAAGAGCCCTCCCCCAAAGCCGCCAAGGTCAAAATCAAAACCGCTTCCCCTAAATATCTCATCAAAGTTGATACCGCCAAAAAGGTCTTCCTGGGAAAATCCTGAAACACCTGCGAATCCTCTATTGTCATACTCTTTACGCTTTTTAGGATCAGAAAGTACGGCATAGGCTTCAGCGATCTCTTTGAATTTCTCTTCTGCATCCGGCTCTTTATTTCTATCAGGATGGTACTTTAAGGCGAGTTTGCGAAAGGTGTCTTTTATCTCTTTTTGATCCGCATCCTTTTTGACACCAAGTACTTCATAGTAATCCCTTTTCTCTGCCATAGCAATGCTTTAATAACTACTTCGATTCATGAAAATCCGCATCTACTACCCTCTCATAGGGGGCATCTCCACTTTTCGTTTCTCTACCTTGACTTTCAGATGAAGCAGTCTGTCCTTGTGTTTGTCCATAGATAGCACTGCCTGCCTGTTTCATAAGCTCTTTGAGTGCTTCTGAACGCTCCGTAGCCAATTCAATATCAGCATTTTTAACTGCTTCCTTTGCCTCTTTTAGTTTTGCCTCTATCTTAGCTCTTAACTCACTCTCAAGTTTATCACCATAATCGGCCAACATTCTTTCGGCTTCATAACAGACAGCATCCGCTGTATTGAGTTTGTCTGCTTTTTCTTTTCTTTTTTTATCTTCCTCAGCATATTTTTCAGCCTCTTCTACCATCTTCTCTTTCTCTTCACTGGAGAGTCTAGTTGATGCAGTGATCTTGATCGATTGGCTTTTTCCTGTAGCTACATCTTTGGCAGTTACATTGAGTATCCCGCTTGCATCTATATCAAATGTCACATCTATCTTTGGTATGCCGCGTGGTGCCGGGACTATGCCATCAAGGTTAAACTGTCCAAGAGAGGTATTATCGGCAGCCATAGGCCGCTCTCCCTG
>JBFEWI010000290.1:0-1452 GCA_041546475.1 Sulfurovum sp. | reverse complement strand
CGCTGAACCATGTACTGCCAGGCAGTACTGCACTCTCCTTTGGGACAGTCGGATGCAATTTTAAATGTCCATTCTGTCAAAACTGGGATATTTCCCAGGAGAAAAAAGTCAATGAATCCATCAATGTCAGTCCTGAAGAGATGGTGGAATTGGCCATTTCACATGGAGCAGAATCCATTGCCTACACTTACAATGAACCCACCATCTTCTACCCTTATGCCAAAGACATCGGTGTCATTGCCAAAGCAAAAGGGCTTAAAAACCTTTTTGTCTCCAACGGTTTTGAATCACCGGAGGTCATAGCAGATATGGCAAGCTGGGTGGATGCAGCGAATATTGATCTTAAAAGCTGGGATGATGCCTACTACAGAAAGGTACTCAAAGGCGGGCTCGAAGAGGTGAAAGACACACTGAAAAGAATGATAGATGCAGGCATATGGGTCGAGATCACCACACTGATTATCGAAGGAGAGAATGACAGTGACAAAGACCTTGAGGAGATGGCAGAATTCATCGCCAATGACCTTGGTAAATATGTGCCTTGGCATTTGAGTGCCTTCCATCCCGATTATAAAATGATGGATCATGAGCGAACAAAAATAGATACGCTTATGCGTGCCAAAGAGATAGGTCAAAAGGCAGGACTTTACTATATCTATCTTGGGAACGTACCTGTACATGCCGATACACACTGCCCACAATGCGGAACGTTGGTGATCGACCGCAGTGGCTATGATGTGACGGTCAATAGGTTAGAAGATGGGCACTGTCCGAAGTGCCACAGAGCGATAGAAGGAGTATGGTCATGAGTACAAGAGAAGCATCGGTTGCCGGGCAGTTCTATCCATCCAGTCCGGATGAGATACAGGCAATGCTGGAACATTACAATCAAATCATTGATGCACATCTAAAAGAGAAGGAGGGTGTGTTACACCTTAAACCCAGAGCGGTCATTGTACCGCATGCAGGGTATGTCTACAGCGGTTTTACTGCGAACATCGCCTTAAGACTGTTATCCAATTCAGATATCAAACGTGTGGTGATCATCGGCCCCAGCCACCGTGTCTATCTCAATGGAACCAGTATCTCTGAATTTGATACGTATCATACGCCACTAGGTGCATTGCTTATCGATAAACTATTGGTATCAGACCTCAAAGAGCGGTTTGCGTTAGAGTTTCTACCTGAAGCCCACCATGAGCACAGTACGGAAGTGCAGATCCCGTTTGTGAAAACCTATACACCGGATGTATCGGTCGTTGAGCTGGTCTACGGAGATGAATCCCCCGAAAAACTTTCAAAGGTGATCGAATATCTTTTGGATGATCCTGAGACAGCTGTGGTGATCAGTACGGACTTGAGCCACTATTATGATATCAAAAAGGCCAATGCGCTTGATAGCATCTGTTTGGATGCGGTCAAGAGACTGAGCACGGCTGAATTGCATCAGGG
>JBFEWI010000005.1:0-21919 GCA_041546475.1 Sulfurovum sp. | reverse complement strand
TTGTAAGGAGATAGTAGAAAAAAGGATAATACTTTGCAAGGTAAAGTTTGGAAATTTGGTGACAATATCGATACGGATTTGATCATCGCAGCAAGATATCTTAATACAAGTGAGCCATCAGAATTGGCAAAATATGTCATGGAAGATGCAGATCCTGAGTTTGTTTCAAAAATGACAGAGGGCGACATTATCGTAGCAGGTGAGAACTTTGGTTGCGGTTCAAGCCGTGAGCATGCACCTATTGCATTATAGGCAGCAGGAGTAAGTGCCGTTATTGCACCTACATTTGCACGTATCTTTTACAGAAATGCATTTAATATGGGACTCCCTATCTTTGAGCTTAAAGAGGCTTCTGAGATCAATGAAGGTGACGTTGTGAGAATTGATATGGACGCGGGAGAAGTGATCAATGTCACTCAGGCTAAAACCTACAAGTTCTCTCCTATTCCTGAATTTATGCAAGAGTTGGTAGACGCAGGCGGGTTGATAGCATTTGCGAAAAAAGAGATACAAAATAAAAAAGAAGCGAAGGCATAATCATATGAGTAAAAGTTATAGAATCGGTGTAATTAAAGGTGACGGGATCGGTCCTGAAATTATTGATGAAGCGATAAAAGTATTGGATGCAGTCTCTATTACACAAGGATTTAACCTTAAGTATGAAGAGATGCTCCTTGGTGGTGCAGCGATCGATGAAACAGGGGTCCCGTTACCTGAAGAAACTATCAAAGGTGTAAAGAAATGTGATGCCGTGCTCTTTGGTGCGATCGGTGGACCAAAATGGGACACACTTGAGAGACATTTACGTCCTGAAACAGGGCTTTTGGGTCTTCGTAAAGAGATGGGAACATTTGCAAACCTGAGACCGGCTATGGTGTATGATGAACTGGTGAATGCTTCTAGTCTTAAGCCTGAGGTGATCAAGGGTGTAGATATCATGGTGGTGCGTGAACTTACCGGAGGTATCTATTTTGGTCAGCCAAGAGAGCTTCATGATGACCATGCATTCAACACCATGATCTATACAAGAGAAGAGGTCCAACGTATCGCTGTTGTGGCATTTGATATCGCGATGAAACGTGATAAACGTGTCTGTTCGGTAGATAAAGCCAATGTACTTGAAGTCAGCCAGTTCTGGAGAGAGATCGTAGAGGAAGTCGCAAAAGATTACCCGGAAGTTGAACTTTCTCATATGTATGTAGATAATGCAGCCATGCAGCTTATCCGTGATCCTAAGCAATTCGATGTGATCTTGACGGGGAATATCTTTGGTGATATCCTTTCAGATGCTGCGAGTATGTTAAGCGGATCTATCGGACTTCTTCCAAGTGCAAGTACAGGTGAAGGTGTAGGGTTATTTGAACCGATTCACGGTTCTGCACCGGATATTGCGGGACAGGGTATTGCCAATCCGTTGGCGACCATTTCATCTGCAAGTATGATGCTTCGATATGCTTTAGGTGAAAGTGAGGCAGCAGACAAAATAGATGCTGCGATCAAAAAAGCATTGAGTGAAGGGTATCGTACAGGTGACCTTGGTGACTACGATGCAAAAGAGATCTGTACTTGTACTGAGATCGGTGATATCATCGCTGACTATGCATCTAAATAGGACATAAACGCTGATATAGAGTCAACTTTTACAGTTGGCTCTTCCAACTTCCAATGATTTTAAAAGGGATACCATGCCCACTATCAAATCTTTTCCAAACTTTTTTTCACAGACCGACTCCCATACACTTCAAAATATCAAAACAGTGACAGAGTATTTGAGACAACATTATCATGCAAAATGTTATATTGTCGGCGGTGCCGTACGGGACCGTATATTGGGGAAGGTGTGTAAAGATTATGATATCGAGTGTTTTGGGATCAGCATAGATGATTTTGAAAAGGCGATGGAGCATTTAGGTGCACAAGGGGTAGGAAAAAGTTTTTTTGTCTATAAATATCATGATCTGGATATTTCGTTGCCCCGTACCGAACAAAAAGTTTCCAAGGGACATCGTGGTTTTGAAGTCTCTTTGGCCACTGAAGAGAAAGAGGCATCCAGAAGAAGGGATTTTACGATCAATGCCTTGATGTATGATATTCAAAATGAACGTATACTTGACTTTTGGGACGGGTTGAAAGATATGGAAGATAAAATAGTACGTGTTGTAGATGAAAGATCATTTGTAGAAGACAGTCTGCGTGTACTGCGTGCCATGCAGTTCGCTGCACGTTTTGGGTTTAAGGTAGATGAAGTGAGCTGTAGGCTTTGTCAGAGTATCTCTTTGGATGATCTGCCCAAGGAGCGTTTATTTAAAGAGTTTGAAAAAATGTTCATAGGAAGATACCTGCATTACGGTCTTTATTATTTGCTAGCACTTGGTATAGGGCAGCAACTTTTTGATGTGCAGATTGAGAAGAATACATTTATTAGGTTAAGTAGGGTATTGCAAAAAAGTCAGAAGTATTTTGTAGAGGAACTAAGACCCTATTATTTTCTTTTTATTTGTAAAGAGCATTTCCCCATAGATATCAAAGAGCTGTTAGATAGACTAAGGGCACCTAAGAGTTACTATAAAAAAGTAGCCGAATCACCAGCACCTAATAATGTTACCATCTCTTTCATAGCGCATCTGTCACTAAAAGAGGGTATCGTGGAGTATGTTGGAAACTATCATAAAGAGGTGATAGCGATGGCAAGGAAACTTGATGTATGGGAGAAACCTTTTGACAGGGGTGTCACTCCCACAGAGTTGATGGCCGAAGGGTTTTCGGGTAAAGCCCTAGGAGATGAGCTTGAGAGGCGTACCGAAGAGAAAATCATGAGTTTGAAAGAAAAATAGGTATAATTTTACAATTCAATAGCAACTAGGGTAGATATGGTAAAAAAAGCAAGAGTTTTAATTGATTGTGAAGATGCAAAAGGATTAGTATATCAGATCGCTAAAGTCTTTTATGATAGAGATCTGAATATCGATAATAACCGAGAATTTGTTGACAAAGAACAGGGGCGATTTTTTATGCGTACAGTTGT
This sequence comes from Sulfurovum sp., assembly GCA_041546475.1. Lineage (GTDB taxonomy): Bacteria > Campylobacterota > Campylobacteria > Campylobacterales > Sulfurovaceae > Sulfurovum. Next base: position 18,894 of record JBFEWI010000005.1, on the reverse strand, counting down.
TTCAGGCATGTTTGATATCCAGGAGTTACTTGAAGAACTCAAAACGGTTGCCCCTCAGGATGCACATATCAGGGTCGCGGAACCAAAAGATAAGAAAATCATCCTTATGGCCACAAAAGAGTCTCATGCCCTTGGTGATATTCTTGTACGTCATGCCAATGGTGAACTTGATGCACAGATAGAGTGTGTCATTGCCAACCATGATACACTTGAGAATTTTGTACGCAGATTTGATATCCCGTTCTTTCATGTCCCGGCAGAGGGTATGAGCAGAGAAGAGCATGAAGAACATGTCATGAAACTGATAAGCGAATTTGAGTTTGATTATATTGTACTCGCAAAGTATATGCGTATACTTACCCCAGAATTTGTCAAAGCTTATCCGGAAAAGATCATTAATATTCACCACTCTTTCCTTCCTGCGTTCATAGGTGCCAATCCTTACAAGCAGGCATTTGAAAGAGGCGTAAAGATCATAGGGGCTACAGCACACTTTGTCACAGATGACCTGGATGAAGGCCCGATCATTGCGCAAGATGTGATCCCGGTTAATCATCGCTTTACATGGAAAGATATGCAAAGAGCAGGACGTGATGTGGAAAAGATAGTACTTTCACGTGCGCTGTCATTGGTACTGCATGACAGAGTCTTTGTCAACGGCAACAAGACGGTAGTCTTTTAGGACTCTCATTTCATCACACATAGTGTGTCTTGTCACTGTGAACGACCTTGTAAGCGCAGCGATTCGAGAACAGTGACGCTTTTTTTGCTTCGTTTTTTTCTAAAAAAAATGACGAGAGAAACAATACCTCAATGTAGATAAAAGGTAATTTGAAAAACTCAATGCCTATGAGGTTAATAAGGATTATCTATGTTTAATATCGTTCTAGTAGAGCCACAAATCCCTCAAAATACGGGTACTATAGGCCGTTTATGCGTCAATCTGGGTGCGACACTGCATCTTATCAAACCACTCGGATTTGATATTGATGATAAAGCGGTAAAGCGTGCGGGACTGGATTACTGGCAGCATCTGGACTTGGTCGTTTGGGAGAGTTTTGAGGAGTACCTTAAAGCACACCCTATCACCCAAAACAGCTATATGGCTACAACTAAAACGGATAATCTCTATTTCAATGCACCTTTTAAAAAGGGTGATCACATTCTCTTTGGTTCTGAGACCAGAGGGATAAACGAACAAGTACTGCTCGATAATCCTGAGCAGTGTATCACTATACCAATGGGTGGAAAAGGCAGAAGTCTCAATCTTGGTGTGAGTGTGGGTATTGTCATCTATGATGCACTCCGTCAAAACTATGAAGGGTTTGAAAAGATCACCATAGCCAATACACTGGAGCAATAACATGTCATTTGGAGATATCCTGTATATCATCGCTATATTTTTATTTGTATTTATAACGTTTGGCATAGTGAAAAATTACTATAAAAGTAAATTTGATGATGAGGGTAGGCGTCTTGATATGTTAGATGATAAAGAGGATAACAAGTAGCTTCCAAAACCCAACTTATGCTTTCATTTTTGATATTTGGTTTCATCAGTTCACACATCTTATACTTAGTGGTTTAAGTAATAAAGCTATACAATCTTGCTCTTATAAAAGGAAAAGGGGAAGAAAAATGAAAAAAATAGTATTGGCAGTGATCGCTGCTTTTGCACTTACAGGCTGTTTTACAAAACCATATGTGGATGTAGAGACAAGCAATTATGCGACCATTCAACTGGTCCCGGAAAGCAAGACGCTTCTTTTTTCAGATGAGTATTATGCTTTTTTGCGTGACTACAATATACTTCGCTCTAAAAAAGAGTGTGACTATGATAATTCAAGCCTTGGTATTATTGAGACAGATAGTGATACACCTAGTAGAGTGGCAAAAATCGAAGCTGAAAAACCTATTTTGTTAAATGTAAATTATACGGTTCGCAGTGGAAATTCAACTTTTACAGAGTATACTAATATCTGGTTACGTCCCGCAAAACACAGAAATTATATTGTTGTATATAAAAAGAAAAAGATCAATTTATTCAGGTCGGTAAGTGATTTTGCAGTGTATGAGAAGAGAGGAAACAGAAGAGTGCGTGTTCCTAGTTCCAGAGTCGCTACGTTTGATTACGATAAAGAGTGTGGTAAGTGATGAAAAAGAGCTATATCAAAGTCATCTTTTTTCTCGTCGTACCTTTTGCTTTTTGGGGCTGTACCTATTATCAGAGTCTGCCTGAGCTTAAAAAAAAGATTCAACCCAGTGATCTTGACAAGACAGTTGTAGAAGCCAGATTTTCGACAGTAAAACGTAATATTATTGCAAATGCACCAAGATGTTTTTCAACTTTAAATAATGTCAGTGGTGACTGTAGGATACATACGAATACAAGCAGAAAGCTGGAATTGTCATGTAGTCGTAAAATGAATGACAGTCTTTTCGGTTCAAGCAAAACAACGGTTCTATTACCCTACATAAAAGCTGAAAAGATCGATAATACGCATACCCAACTGACTGTTTACAGAGGTTACCAAAGCATTATCAATACGGTTGTAGTTGAATGGGCAACAGATGTGCATCAAATGTGTCCTAGCATACTCTAATGTATCGCTGGGGCAGTGCTGATCAACTGAATACTTAAAAAACCATTCCTAGTATGATAACCCGACCTTTTTGCTCAAAAGGAACTTCCTATTTGGTCTTTATACCCAGTAAACAGGATAATGCCTCTGGGGATCAATGGACATATTGTTGACAAACAAAGCCACCAGTAACATTAAAAAAGCACCAAAGAGTACCGGACTTACTACATACCAATATCCCAGATCCTGTATGCTGTCCCCACCAATAACGGCGATCAAAGCGGTTGCACCTCCGGGAGGATGCAGCGTTCTTGTCAAATGCATCACTGCAATAGCCAATGAGACGGCCAATGCACTGGCAAGGATGATATTGTCTTGAAAGAGCAAAGCTATCGTAACGCCGATCAGTGCAGAAAGCACATGTCCGCCGATCAAATTTCTTGGCTGTGAAAACTCCACCAAAGGAGCTCCGTAGATCAACACGGCAGAGGCTCCAAATGAGCCTATTAAGAATAAAGAAGCTTTGTCATGACCGCTCCATAGCTCTCCTAAGTAAGCAATGGAGAGTATCCCTAAAAAGGCTCCTGTCGATGACCATATGATCTTTTTGATCGGTTTTCGAGGAGGACAATGCCCCTTGGTTTTCATACGTGCAAAGTAAAACTTCATACCATTTCCCTCATATCAGAACGAACAATTAAGAACCGCTCACGGGTTTTCATTGCGTTTCTTCGGTGTGTGAACCTATCTGGTTTATTCATGTGTGCAGTATACAAAAAATGTACGGTTATTTTGATGGGTAGGGTGATTTGAGATGTTTTTATGAGGCTTTGTGTAAAAACCATACATTGATAAGAGTGAACTTATAGATATTTTGACCTCAGATAGACAACAGGACAGGTGTCAATCTCACTCTTAACGTATATTTAGGTAAAATAATAGCCATTATTATTTCACTAGGACTATCTAAATGACACAAGCACTACTTATTGAAATCGGTGTAGAAGAACTGCCGGCTATACCATTACTGAAAATTGTATCTAACATAGAGAAATCTTGGAAAAATATACTTGAAGAGTATAAGCTTTCTTGTGACTTTGAATTTATCTATACCCCTAGAAGACTTGTATTAAAACATACTGCTATGGCATTAAGCCAGGCGGATAGTACTGTAGAACTTATGGGACCTCCTGTACAAGCGGCGATCAAAGACGGTGAACCAACGCAAGCAGCTCAGGGATTTGCACGTAAATGTGGTGTGAGTTTTGATGCACTTGGTCGTGCAGAAAAGAACGGGAAAGAAGTGCTCTATTTCAAAAAAGAGGAGAAAGGAGCTGAAACGGTTTCTCTTCTTCAAGAGATGTTGAGTCAATGGCTGGCTTCTATGTCCTTTGGAAAGATGATGCGTTGGGGATCCAGAACAGATGAGTTCATCAGACCGCTTAGATGGCTGCAGGTAAGACTCGGAGAGAGCTCTGTGCCTGTAGAACTTTTTGGTGTCAAGTCAGACACAAAGACTTATGTACATCGTATGGTGACCTATGATGCAGTTGAAGTCCCTACGATAGATGCCTATGAAGGTTTATTGGACGAGTGTGCCGTAATGCTACACCCGAAAGACCGTGAAGCGAAGATATTAGCTGAATTTGATGCTTTGGAGTCGACGCACAATATCATCATCGAAAGGGACAGATCACTCCTGGCTGAAGTGGTAGCGATCACAGAGAATCCTAAAGCGCTTGTAGGCTCTTTTGATGAACTTTTCCTGGAACTTCCGCCTGAGGTGATCATTACCTCTATGAAAGAGCATCAGCGTTATTTCCCTGTATTTGAACATGGAAGAATAGCAAACAAGTTCGTAGTGGTTTCCAATGCCTATACTGATGATTACAGTAAAGTAGTTGCAGGAAATGAACGTGTACTTAAACCGCGTTTGGCTGACGGACTCTTCTTTTACAAAAATGACCTTAAAAACGGACTGAGTACGGATGGTCTTGAGAAGGTACAGTTCATCGATGGTTTGGGGACGCTTACCGATAAGATCAAAAGAGAAAATAATATCGCTATCAGACTGCTTGCCCTCTATATGGATAGAGTGGAATCAGATACCGGAAAAAGTTCTACACTGCTTGAAAAAGCCATGGATAGAGCAGTGAATCTTGCGAAAGCAGACCTTATGAGCGAGATGGTATACGAGTTTACAGAACTGCAGGGGCTGATGGGATACTATTATGCCAAGGCACTGGGAGAAGAAGAGCTTGTATATAACGCGATAAAAGAGCAGTATATGCCAGTGGGTGAGGGTGCTGAACTTCCGAGCTCTGTATTCTCTTCTATCGTAGCGATGAGTATTAAACTCGATACACTCTTTGGACTCTTCAGCGTGGGGAAAATCCCTACCGGTTCTAAAGACCCTTTTGCCTTGCGACGTGCGGTCAACGGAATTGTACGTATCGTAACGACGTATGATCTGCCTTTCAATATCGATGATATCATCGCGTTGCTCAAAGGCAACTACAATGAGTTTGATACGGGTCTTTTAAGTGAGTTCATTATTGAACGTATCAACAAGTCGCTCGATGCCAATCCATCGGTCATCGCTTCTGTACTTGCTTCAGGGGAAAGAGATATCAATGAGATCGCTAAAAAAGTCGCTGCACTCAATGAGATCGTAAGCAGTGATGCATTTAAAGAACAGTTCACTACCTTCAAACGTGTCGCGAATATCTCTAAAGATGTAGAGCTGGAATCAAGCATGGAGATAGATGTATCCTTGTTTAAAGAAGATGCGGAAGTCACACTCTATAATGCCTATGAAAAAGTGATCAATGCAACATACAGTGACTATAAAGAAGAACTCGAAGCACTTTTCGGACTGAAACGTGAACTTGACGGTTATTTTGATGATGTTCTTGTGAACACTGAAGATGAAGCGTTACAACAAAATAGACTCCATACGATAGGCTCTATCTATAAAACATTTAGAAATATTGCGGATATTAAAGAGATATCGGTTTAGAGACGATGTCCAAAACCTACGATACGATCATCATCGGTGCAGGTATCGCAGGTGCTGCTACAGCCTATACACTGACACAAAAAGGTCAAAAGGTACTTGTCCTTGACAAGAAAGGTATCGCCTCTGGCGGCTCTGGGGCAGCGGGGGCCTTTGTCTCTCCCAAGATAGGTAAAGGCTCACCGCTTCAGACACTTACGAATGAATCCTTTTCCTTTGCCAAAGATTTTTATCTTAGGGCTTCCCCTTCACTGTTTCATCAGACCGGTGTGATACGTATTCCTAAAGATGAAGCGGATGCACAAAAATTTTCCGAGTATGCACCGTTTAATAAGAACAGGTATGAAAATTACACTTCTGAAGAACTCCAAGCGAAGGGGATAGGTGTTGCGTTTGAGAGTTTTTACTTCCCCGAGGCAGGGGTATGTGATGCAAAAGAGGTGTGTGAGTTTTTACTCTCAAACATAGATGTTGTAAAGCATGAAGTTACACAGGTCACACAAAAGGATGGATGGTGGAGTGTGGGTGGGTACAGTGCACAGAACCTTGTTTTATCGACAGGGTATGAGAGTAGTCTGGCTGACCTGCGTTACATGGGCATCAAAGGTACATGGGGCACCAGGGGAGACTTCACTTCCAAGCTCTTTTTGGATGTCAGTATGCATCAGTCCATCTCTGTGGGAGCGAACATAGGCGGTATCATCAAACTGGGTGCCACGCATGAGAAAAGGGTGAAAGAAGTCATACCCTGCAAGAAAGAAGAGGCATTGGGGCTAAAAGAGAAGGCCTCTTCTCTGATCGATACATCGGATCTGGAACTAAAAGAAGTTTTTTGCGGGATGAGATCAGGGTCTAAAGATTATTTTCCTTTGGTGGGGAAGGTGATAGATGTACCTTTCATGTTAGAAATGTACCCTGCAGTGATACGTGGTGCCAAGCCTGAGATGCAGTATGTAGAGAATTTATTTGTATGTAATGGTCTCGGTGGAAGAGGGTTTGTCTTTGCACCGCTGATGGCAAAGATCTTGGCTGAGTGTATCGTTGAAGGTAAAGAGGTAGATCCAAGAGTCAATCCTGACAGACTATTTTTGAAATGGTGCCGTAAGAGTCCGGAGTTGGACGCTTTACGTTAACTCCCTTTTTTCCCAGTCTGGTTCCTCTGTGACATGAGGAAAACCATCCAATATCTCCTGAGGTTGGAACTTTGGTTTGTAGGCAAACGCTTTACACCCCTCTACCCAGTATCCCAGGTAGATCCAAGGCAGTTCAAGTACATGGGCTAACTGTATCTGGTAGAGCAGTGAATAGGTCCCGAGTGACAGTCTTGCATAATCCGGGTCATAATAAAAGTATATGGAGCTGATACCATCATCAAGTATATCGATGAGGTCCACACCGATGAGTTTACCATCCCTGATATAGAGTACTTCTTTCCCGTAATCATGTGCACCGTCTACAAAGTTTTCATGGTATTCCCGATGCGAAATATTACGGTGCTGCCACTGGTCTTTTTCATGCTTGAAAGAGTGGTATTTGTTATAGAGGTGAATATGTGCATCGGTAAGACTGGGCTTTTGTACGATGATCTGCGTGTCGGCATTCCGTTTAATCGATTTTTTCTGTGATTTGGTGTAGTGATAGTTATTGACATCTATACGTACACTTTTACACTCATTGCAGCCATTACAGATAGGGTGAAAGAAGTACTTTCCAAAACGTCTCCATCCCCTGGCGATCACTGCAGTCGCAAATTTCTTACTTGCATGAGACACATACTTATAGTTCATACGTACCTTATTCCCAGGTATATATGCACAATCGTAGTCCAGCATGGAAAAATCTGTTGACGGCGGGTTGAGTAGGTCTAGTTCTTCATTCATAATCGCGATTATACTGAAAATATAGTAAAATTCATAAAAAAAGGCATTATTTGTTTCTGTATCAACCTACAAGCGGCTACTGTTATAACAGTGATTCTATTTTCTTGTATGACTTTATCTCTTCGTTTAAACCTAAGGGCAAACTGTTGGATGTAGGCTGCGGTGTAGGGATCATCTCACTTTTATTGACCAGGGATTTTAACATCCAGACGAGCATTATAGACAAACAGGAAAAGATGCTTGACTATGCAAAACACAATTACGCACTCAATAAATTAGAAGCACAGAGTCATCTCGGAGATTTTACAGAGTGGACGACGGATGAGAAGTTTGACTATATTATCTCAAACCCGCCTTTTTATGATGCAAACGTGCAGCAAAGTGAAAATACGCATTTGAACATTGCAAGATATGCACACCACCTGCCTATAGATACTTTCATCGCCAAGGTCAAAAAACTCTTGAAGCCCAGAGGCTATTTTATCTTCTGTTATGATGCAAAGCAGGTAGACCTGTTATTACATCATTTAACTTCTTATGGTATAACTGTCGAAACGATGCAGTTTGTGCATTCTAAAATAGACAGAGAGTCCAAACTGGTGATGATCGCAGCGCGTTTGGGATCAAAATCGATGACAAAGATACTCCCCCCGTTTGTGGTCTTTGATGAGAAGAGTGTCTATAGAGAAAAAGCGATGAAAGCATTTGAACGTGCAAATACGAACAGTATAAAAGGTGATTTTTGATCATGGAATTCATGACACACGAACAGTATAATTTTAAATTTAACCCCAATGCATGTGAAGCGTGTGGAGGACACTGTTGTACTGGAGAGAGCGGCTATATCTGGGCTAAATACAGTGAGATAGAGAAAATGGCAGAGTTCGTTAACCTTAGCGTAGAAGATTTTGCTACAATGTATTTAAGAAAAGTGAAGCATCGCTACTCTTTGATAGAGAAGAAGCTGGCAGAAGACAACTATGCCTGTATATTTTTTGATGCGGAAATGAAACGTTGTTCTATTTACCCTGTACGGCCTTTACAATGCCGTACTTTCCCGTTTTGGGAACAGTTTAAAGATGATGAAGAAGAGGTACGCAAAGAGTGTCCTGGTATCGTATAGCTTTTAGCTTATTTACCGTATTGATCTTGAGCACTGTAATGAGCTCTGCCAAAGAAATTATGAAGATCAGTGAAGATGAACTTATCATGAGAGGACTTTTATATGATGAGTATAAAGCCTATGAGAACAGCTATCAGGTCTATAAAAAACTCTATGATGATACCGGTGCAGAGATCTATCTCTTTAAAGAAGCCACTGCTGCATTGATGAGCAGGAATCACATACTCGAGAGTATCACACGTTTAAAAAGATGGGATAAGGTCAATCCGAACAGGATCGAAGTAAGACGTCTTCTTATTCCTCTTTATCTCACGGCAAGACAAGTGAAAAATGCGACAATAGAAGCAGAAAACCTGCTTGAACAGTCAAAAGAACCTATGGACCTGGATCTGGCATCCAAATCATTTTTATATGCAGGAAAATTTAAAAGAGCATTAGACCTTTTAAGCAGAGTCTATGAAACGGTGCCTAGGGAAGAGATATTGCTCCGGATGGTTGATATCATGGATGAGTTCATAGGTGAACGTAAAAAGGCGATACAGTTGCTTGAAACACATCGTCGTATAAATATAGTGAGTCATGATGTCTATGCAAAATTGCTTTTTCTTTATCAAAAAGAAAAAGATATTGACGGTATTTTAGAGACCTATAAAGCATTGTATAAGCAAGACAATGACCAAAAATACCTGACAAAGATCATAGATGCCTATATATACAAACGAGACCTTGACGGTGCGATCGTGTTTTTGGAAGCAGATCAAAGTAGAAACGACATACTCTATGAACTCTATAAGACAAAAAAATATTTTTCCAAAGCATTGACCCTTGTAGATAAACTCTATGAGGAAGATAAAAACTCAAAGTGGATCGCAGAGAAGGGTGTACTTATTTTTGAAAACTCAAAAGATAAGAATGACAAAAAAATGATAAAAAATGTGATCTCTCATTTTGAAAAAGCGATCGCGTTAGGGAATGATGACAGTATCTACCTTAATTATTATGGCTATACACTGATAGACAAAGAGGTGAATGTCAAAAAGGGTATCGATGTGATAGAGAATGCCTTGAGCCAGCAGCCTGACAATATCTATTATCTGGACTCTTTGGCATGGGGATATTATAAACAGCGTAAGTGTGATAAAGCCTATAAACTGATGAAAAGAGTGGTGGATGAAGAGGGATTGGAAGAGCCTGAGATCATAGAACATTGGGATGCGATCAGAGAGTGTAAATAATTTCGGGCTTCTTTTAGATATAATACGCGAAATTTATAGAAATATGGAAAGTGATATATGGCTCAGATATTAGATGAAATCATTAAAAAAACAAAAGCAGATCTAGAAAAAAGAAAAGCAGACTACCCCGAAGAGTGGTTAGGACGTTCTCTCTCTTTCAACCCATTTATCCCTAAAGATGTAAAAAGTGCTTTACGTTCTACCGAAGAAAACCCTTACCGTATCATTGCAGAAGTAAAAAAAGCGAGCCCTAGTAAAGGGATCATACGTGAAGACTTTGATCCTGTGGAGATAGCGCAAGCCTATGAAAGGGGTGGGGCAGATTCCCTTTCTATACTGACAGAACCGCACTTTTTTAAAGGGGACAAAGAGTATCTTGGAATGGTACGCCGTTATGTCAATCTTCCATTGCTCAGAAAAGATTTCATCGTTGACAAATACCAGGTCCTTGAAGCATTGGCATTCGGTGCGGATTATATCTTGCTGATCGCTATGGCACTGAGTCGTAAAGAGCTTAAAGAGTTGCATGATTATGCACGCCATTTAGGTTTGGATGTATTGGTTGAGGTACATAATAAAACAGACCTTGTTAAAGCGATCTTCGCTGGGGCGGATATCATCGGTATCAACCATCGTAACCTTGAAACATTTGAAATGGATATGAGCTTGAGTGAAAAACTGATACCGCTGATCCCAAATGGTAAGATCATTGTGGCTGAATCTGGGATCAATGACCATGAGACTGTTGTAGAACTCTCCAAGATCGGTGCCGATGCATTTTTGGTCGGTGAGCATTTTATGAGACAGGATGATATTACTGCGGCTATTAAAGCGCTTAAGTATGGGAATTAATCTTTTTTAGTCTGACTTTGAATGTCGTACTTCCACGGCCTCCCTCTACTTTTTTAGAAAAAGTAGGCAAAAAGCGTCACGGCTCTCGAATCGCTTCGCTTACAAGGGCGTTCGCCGTGACATTTATTTAATTTGATTAACTCAGTAGTTTTTTTACCATTGTATTGATACGTCCGCCGTCTGCTCGGCTTCCTATGGCAGCTTTGGCAGCACCCATCACTTTACCCATATCTTTCATACTTTCAGCTCCCACAGACGCAATGACTTCTTTGAGTACAGACTCGAGTTCTGTATCGTCCATTGGTTCTGGAAGGTAGGATTTGACGATGGCTATCTCTGCATCTTCTTTTTCTACAAGGTCATCTCTTCCTGCCTCTGTGAATTGTGCTTTAGCATCTTCTCTTTGTTTCAAATATTTCATTAAAACAGCTTCAACATCACTGTCGGTCACATCTCTACGCTCGTCCACTTCTATCTGTTTGATAGAGGCTTGAATATTTCTCAGTGTATCTCTTTTGACGATCTCTTTTGCTCGCATGGCATCTTTGATATCGTTTTTTATTTGTTCTTTTAAACTCATATTTGGGGCTCCGTTCTAGATTTAAAGTGATTATACTATAATCCCTCTATGATAATCACAATAGAAGATAAACAATTCGATACAGCAAAGATCACACAGCTCTATCCTGCAGCCGTGGTTAAGACAGGATATGAGGATGAAACCACACAGGTGAGTCTTGAATGGTTGGATATTGAGTCCAAAGGTAAGGTCGAAGTCGTGGGGTTTGGTATTTTCGTCAATCTTGGAGAAGAGGAAAAATACTCTTTTATTTTTGATACAAAGGAAGAGATGGATGAAGCTGCCGGGCGTATCGCCGCACAGCTACAGACATCATAGCTTATTCTTTTTCTTTAAAATTCAACGATGCGGAGTTGATACAGTATCGCTTATAGGTAGGTGCCGGACCATCAGGGAATACATGTCCCAAATGACAACCGCATGCCCCACAGCGTACTTCTACACGAACCATACCATGGCTGGTATCTTCAATCTCTTCTATATCGTCTTCATTAATGGGTTGAAAGTAGCTTGGCCACCCTGTACCCGAGTCAAATTTTGTCTCTGAGGAGAAGAGTGGGGTACCGCAGCATTTACAGCTGTAAGTCCCCTCTTTTTTGGAATCCCAGAACTCATTTTGGAACGGTGCTTCGGTACCGTGGTTCAAGCATACATTATATTCTAACGGTGTTAACTCTTGTTGTAATTTCTCTTTATCTAATGTTATTCTATAAGCCATAATCATCCTTTGCTTCTTTTTTATCATGATAGCACTTTTTCTTTGGATTTAAGTTAGATTATCTTATCATTCGATAACTATATTGGAGAAGCTATGACAACATTTCAACTATTACTTCTGCTTGTCGCAGGAGGCGTATTTTATCTTTTTTTTAAACAACTTTTTTCAGGGAATCACCCTAAAAGAGGTGTCGATTTTGAAGCAAAAGTAGCCGATGATCAAATAGGGGGCATCAACCGTCCCGATAAAACATTTTCGACACCTGAAGAGCAGCCTACGCGGATGGAACAACTGTTACAAATGACAGATGATGCAGTAGAAAAAGAGGATTTCGAAGAGGCAAAAAAAGCATTGGGGTCGGCATTGATCATTGACGGAAACAATACTGAAGTACTTCAGAAGATGGGTTACGTCTATATGCAGACAGGAGAATATGTAGAAGCCAAAGAGAATTTTGAAAAACTGTTGTCTCTGGACGATACGGATGATATGGCACATGTGTCACTTGCCAATGTCCTGCATAAGCTCGGAGAGAATGAGGGAGCGGAAAAACACCATGAACGTGCGATTGAGCTGGATCCTGAATATGCGCCTCACCATTTCAACTATGCAAACACTTTGTATGATATGGGAAGAAGAAAAGAAGCACTGGTAGGGTATACAAAAGCCTACGCATTAGATGATACACTGGAAGAGGCAAAAAAAATGATCAAAGAATTAGGGAGTGAGAATGAGTAGTCCATGTTTTGTAACACAAGAAGCAACAAAAGAGATACTTTTACGGGTAACCAATGTATGTGCGGAGTGTTATGATGATATTAAGGAAGGTGATACGATCCATTATGATATGCAAAATTACCGCTACTTATGTAAAGAGTGTCAAGAGAAACTTTGTGCCCAGATGAATGAGAACTGTGAAGTAGTTATTGATGAGTCCGTAGGACTCTTTGGGTAAAACAAGATCAGGCTGTCTCTGCCTTTTCTTCTTGTTTTACCTCAGTTTTTTCTTCTTCTTTCTTCGCTTCATAAGTAGACATGGTACCGACCATTCTGCTGCCTTCAGCTGTTTTGATGGCTTTGACCGATATTTCACCTTCTACTGATCCTGTGCTGTGTATCTCCAGCAGTTCTGATGCGACAAGATTTCCTTTCACTGAACCGCTGACAGAGATATTTTTACTTTCAATTTTCTCAACGGTGAGTGTAGCATTTGACTGAATATCTATCGATTTGAGTCCAATGACATGGCCCGTAATAGTACCATCAAGTATCATGGTATCTGCCTGAATTTGTTTAGAGACTTCACCTGTTTCCATGACTTCAAGTGTTTCACAGATGATACTGCCTTCAAGTGTACCGTTAATGATCGCATTTTTTGCTTTCACTTCTCCCTGTACAATACCTGATTTTCCGATGACAAGTGTGTTGCTCACAATGATGTCTCCCACTACTTTTCCGTCTATATGTACTGTATCGCTACCATGTAAGTTTCCTGTAACTTCCATACATGAAGTGATAATGGTCGCTGAAGTGATCTTGTTCTGTGTGTTTGGATTTTTTTTGCTTTTGAGCAATGCCATACTATTCCTTTATTGTTGTGTCGAAAGTGTGATGATATCCTGGGTCTGCTTGTGAATGCTTTTCCAATCAACTTGAGTTATTCTATCGCTTATGTCGTTAATATTCTCTAAATTCCATTGTATAAAGCTCTTTGGATCGAGCCATTTATCCAAATATCGGATTTCATAGTGTAAATGTGGTCCGGTACTTCGACCCGTACTCCCTACATAGGCAATAAGATCTCCTTTGCTGACAAAGTCACCGCTCTTGACGGCAAATTTGCTAAGATGCCCATAGGCAGTCTTAAAACCAAAAGAGTGGTCAAGCAGTAAGAGGTTTCCATAAGCACCTTTACGTTTGGCTAAGACAACCACACCGCTGGCAGGTGCATAGACGGGAGTACCTCTATTTGCTCTTAGGTCAAGTGCAGGGTGAAAGGACTGTTTTTTGGTCACAGGGTGGGTACGGTATCCGTATTTACTTGAGACACGGGTATATTTTACCGGTTTTCCATTAGGAATATTGTTCAGTAGGAGAGCCTTTTGGATGGAGGATATGTGTTCTTGTTCAACCTCGTCTTTGATGGCTTGAACAACCTTTTCACGTGCAGTTTCCACTCTGTCTTGAACACTGACATTCAGATCAGGACCATACCCGATCATCTCTTCGACCTCTTCGAGTTTTTCATTGACTGAGAGGAGTTTATCGCTATTCTCCTGGATCAGGTGTGTCAATCGTACATTCTGTTTTTCGAGAATATCATTTTTGTGTTTATACGTGTTACTTGTCTCTTCAAGTTTTACAATTTCATTTTGAAATTCTAGTTTTTGTGTATTGAGTTTAGAGACCCTGTTGTTAAGAAAATGGATATAAAGATATGTAGAAAAAGCAATAGTGATCAGAAGAAGGATCGCTCCAGCTATAACCTTTTTGATAATTTCATGGACACTATACTGTTTTGATCCATGGACATCACTGATCGTTATGATAAGCCTATTTTTCATCTCTTTCCTTAATATATTTGATTGCATTGATATAGCTGAGGGCATTGAGTCTCAACTCTTTATAAGCGATATCAAAAGCGGTCCCGTGATCTACAGAAGTTCTTAGTATCGGTAGGTTGAGGGAGATATTGATACCCTCATCAAAATACAAAGCTTTGAGAGGGGCTAAGCCCTGGTCATGGTACATGGCAATGTAGTATGTATAGTTCGCACGCACTCTTGGTGTAAACGCAACATCCGGTACAAGCGGAGCGCTGAATATGTTGGTGCCTAATTCTCTGTGAGCATTCTCTATGGCCTTTTCTATGATACGCTCTTCACTGCCCAGTACCCCATCATCTCCGGCATGGGGATTCAACCCTAGGACACCTACCTGTGTGTCGGGTTTGGCTGTCCGGTAAAAGTCTAGGAGAAACCTTGTCAATGCATTTTCGTTGATACTTCCGGCTACTTCTTTCAGTGGTATATGTTCGGTAAAAAGAGCGACATACATCTGAGGTGAACCCAACATCATAATGGCTTCGGCATTGAAAAAGTCTCTCAGGGCATCGGTATGGCCTTTATAGGCTATACCTGCTAATTCCCATGCTTTTTTATGGATGGGAAGGGTAGTGATGGCATCAACTTCCTTGTTGCGTGCAAGTTCAACGGCTTTGACAAATGAAGCATAAGCATAGGCACCGCTCTCTTTAGTGACTGTTCCTGCCTCTATCTCAAAGTGTTCTGCAATATCTTCCATCGTTTGAAAATCTTCAGGTATAAGGAGGTTCAACTTTTGGGCTGCCTGTTCGAGCATGTTCCTGTCTATGCAGTACACAGCTTCTATCTCTTGAGAAATAATGTCATGGTTCTCAAGGGCCAGCTGGATACCTATACCGTTGAGATCACCGACAGATATGGCTACTTTTTTTCTTGACATTGTTATCTTATCAGCATAGATTTCATATCTATGATAGCTTGTTCTAGCCCGGTATAGACAGAACGGGCAATGATACTTTGCCCGATGTTGAGTTCTTCTATGGTCTCTATCTCGGCGATCTCTTTGACATTCTGCATATTAAGACCATGCCCCGCTGCTACACGTAACCCAAGCTCCATGGCATCACAGGAGAGCAGACGCAGGTTGCAGAGTTCATCTTTGAGCATTTTTTTGAGTACGTTTCTCGGGAGTTCAAGTTCAGGGATCGTGTGGTGCGTTTTGGAGAGGTTTGTGTAGAGCATCGCATAGATGTTTGCATATTTCCCCGTATGAAACTCTATCCACTCTACACCCAGTTCAAGTGATGCATTGACCGCATCTAACGTAGGGTCTATGAAAAGTGAGACCTCTATCTCTTCTTTGTGCAGTCTTTGGATCGCCTCTTTGAGTTTGGGTTGTTCTCCTGTCACTGCAAGACCACCTTCTGTGGTGACCTCTTCACGTTTTTCTGGCACAAGTGTGACACGATGCGGTTTGAGCTCACAAGCGATATCTATCATTTCAGGCGAGATGGCACATTCGAGGTTTACCGGTAAAGCAGAGAGCTCTATGATATTTTTGGCATCCATATCTTGCATATGACGGCGGTCCTCACGAAGGTGTATCGTGATCTGGTCTGCACCTGCACGTTTACAGATACTCAGTGCATCAAGCGGATCAGGGTCAGCTACCCTTCTTGCCTCACGCAGTACAGCGATATGGTCTATGTTTACACCCAATAACATGGTTGAACTCCCTTGAATAATAATAAGGTGATTATAGCAAAAGTTCTTAAGATAGAATTTGTATAATCGACTATATTTAGAATATGTGGAGTGAAGATGCCTACGAAAAATGTACTGCCAGTAATAAAGTATACAGATGTCAAAGATAACATAGGCAATGGGAAGCCTCTCATACTCTCTTTTGGTATGTCACACTGTTATAGCTGTTTAGCGATGTCCAAAGTCTTTGCCGAAGTATTAGAGGTGCATCCGGAGTTTCAGATCTACTCTATAGACTCTCAAAAAGATCGTTTGGTAAGTCGTGACATCTATAAACTTAAAGAGATGCCTACACAGATATTTTTTGATGCATCAGGTAAAGAGGTATTTCGTCATACCGGTGCCTATAAGAAAGCGGTGTTGGATATTATTTTGAAGAAGTATGGGTTTGATTAGTGAAAAAACAGTGTTTCGACTTATTTGATTAAAAATTGATCATCTTATAAAAAGTATAAGTATTCCTTTGGGATAAAATATTTCTAAAGTATGTTATTAAAATGACCATAGAAAAGGGGTACTTCATGACGAATAAAGAAACATATCTTCATCATCTTCATCAAGCAAGAGTAGAACATACTCGATGGGTTGGAATGGTAAAATTATTATCTGCAGGATTATTGGACACAAATAAAGAAGACATTGAATTAAATATGTCTGACATTGATTTCGGTAAGTGGTTGGACGAAGAGGCAATGCTATTTAGAGACAGCAGCTGTGTCGATACTCTATATGAGATCGAAGCACTGTGGAAAAGCATACATAACCATTTTATGCAGATATATGATGTATGTGTCTCCAAGAACAAAAGTAGTCTATTTGGCAGAAAAAAACCCTTAAGTGACGGGGTGATCAAAATATCCGCTGTACATTATCAGGAGATCATTACATTGAGCGATAAAATGAAGCAACATTTGAGACTTCTGGAAAAACAGCTCAATGCAAAAGGGGACGATGAATTTGCAACATTTGGCAGTTATATGGTTGCCAAAGAGCATGACATGAACCTGAAAAGTGTTGAAAAAAGTAAAAAAGAAAAGTCTAAAACTTCTGTAAGTGGTGCAAGAGGAGCCTATGTCACTGAATAGAATCTCTTTAAATTCATAAAATATAAAATATCCGTAACTAAATTTACGCTAAAATTGCAACAATATTAATTAAAGGCTTTAGCATGGCAAAAAGAAAAATTAAAAAAGCAGTATTGGCGTATTCTGGTGGACTGGATACAAGTATTATCTTAAAATGGCTCCAAGATGAGTATGAGTGTGAAGTGGTTACTTTCACAGCTGATCTTGGTCAGGGTGAAGAGGTGGAGCCTGCACGTCAGAAAGCATTGGATATGGGTATCAAACCTGAGAATATTTTTATCTTGGATCTGAGAGAAGAGTTTGTAAAAGATTTCGTCTTCCCTATGTTCAGAGCCAATGCCATCTATGAGGGTGAGTACCTGCTAGGTACATCTATTGCACGTCCGCTTATCTCTAAAAAACAGATAGAGATCGCACAACAGACCGGTGCTGATGCCGTGAGTCACGGGGCAACGGGTAAAGGAAATGACCAGGTACGTTTTGAGCTTGGTTACCTGGGTCTTAATCCGGATATCGCTGTGATCGCACCGTGGAGAGAGTGGGATCTGAATTCACGTGAGAAGCTTCTTGCATATGCAAGAGAACACGGTATTGAGATCTCTAAAAAACATGTTGATGAGAACGGTAACCCTAAAGCAAGTCCATACTCTATGGATGCAAACCTGCTTCATATTTCCTATGAAGGGCTTCACCTTGAAAACCCTGCAGCAGAACCTGAAGAGGATATGTGGCTATGGACCAACTCACCTGAAGAGGCTCCGGATGAGGCAGAATATATCACGATCACGTATAAAAAAGGTGACCCGATAGCGATCAACGGTGAAGCAATGAGCCCTGCAACACTGCTTAAAACACTCAATGATTATGGAAATAAGCACGGTATCGGTCGTATCGATATCGTAGAGAACCGTTATGTAGGGATGAAAGCACGTGGATGTTATGAGACACCGGGCGGTACGATCATGCTCAAAGCACACAGAGCGATCGAATCTATCACACTCGATAGAGAAGAAGCACATCTTAAAGATGAGCTTATGCCTAAGTATGCAAAACTGATCTATAACGGATACTGGTGGTCACCGGAGCGTAAGATGATGCAAGCAGCGATCGATGCAACACAAGAGACAGTGAACGGTGAAGTAAAACTCAAACTTTACAAAGGGAATGTGATCGTAGTGGGTAGAAGTTCAGATGAATCACTCTATTCAGAAGCACACTCGACATTTGAAGAGGATGAAGTCTATAACCAGGCGGATGCAGAAGGGTTCATACGTCTGAATGCATTGAGATTCATCATTGAGGGTAAAAAACAGCCTGAGCGTATCGCTTCTCTGATTAAAGACAGTGAAGCGTAGATCAAACTACTCCAGCAACATCTCCATCTCCTTCAAAACTTTTGAAGGGGTGAACTTCAGCAACTTCTCTTTAGAAAAGAGATAGGGTATAAACTCCAATAAAATATAGAGCATTCCCATCAGCGGATAAAAAGCAATATATTCCATCTTGAATGTTTTAA
>JBFEWI010000218.1:0-2514 GCA_041546475.1 Sulfurovum sp. | reverse complement strand
TGATGAGTGGTGAAGGCAGAGAAGGAAGACAACAGGAGGTCTCTGAGATCTCAAGAGGTCTCAAGCAGTTGGCCAGAGAACTTCAGATCCCTATTTTAGCACTCTCTCAGCTGAATCGTGGTGTGGAGAGTAGGGATAACAAGCGTCCGATGCTCTCTGACCTGCGTGAGTCCGGAGCGATAGAGCAGGATGCGGATATCATCCTCTTTGTCTATCGTGATGATGTGTACCGTGAAGCGCAAGAGAAAGAGAAAGAGATGAAGGCCAAAGCGGAAGGTAAAGAGTATACATCAGAGTTTAGAAAAAAACCTGAAGAGGATGCGGAGATCATTATAGGGAAACAGAGAAACGGACCTACGGGTACCGTTAATCTTATTTTCCAAAAGAACTTTACACGTTTTGTCGATGCGCCAACAGGGCCGGCCTTTGAGATAGAGTATGAAGATGCAGATATCCCTATGAATACAGGGAATATAGAGTTACCGGCTATATAGAGTACTGTAATTTTGTAGGCAGATGTAGAGCTCTCTGCGGCTTGTTTCAGTACTAAAGTGTATTACTCTCACTAGAAAGGGATTTCTGTGCAATTAGAAAAACCAAAATTATTTCCAGAAAAGAAAACATTTGCCTGGGTGATACTCTTTTTTCTCCTTTTCATACTGATCCGGCTCTTTTTTGAGTATCAGTCCTATAAAGATCTCATTTCAAAACCTTTTTACTATACGCATGCAAATGTATTGCATGCATATCAAAAGTCTAAAGGAGATCAACACTATCAAGTGTTGAAGCTTCGAAGTGATGAGGGATTGACCTTGTATACGACCAACTACAGTCAAAATAATTTTGAGCACAAACGGCTGCGTCTTCAGATTTTTCCAAATGAGAAGATATCTTTTAGTGACTATCTGGGTACCTTTTATGTGAAAAGCCGTATAAAAGACCAAGCAGTTCTTCCTTTGACCTTAAAAGACAGGCTATTGGAAAAAGTAGCTTCACAACATGATAATAGCGCTTTAGGATCATTTTACAATGCGATATTTTTTGCTACTTTTTTGGAGAAAGCGTTAAGGGAAAAGATCAGTATGCTCGGGGTCAGTCATCTTGTTGCTTTGAGCGGATTTCATCTGGGGATATTATGGGGATTGGTGTATGGTTTACTTTTATTGATTTATAGACCTCTACAGCAACACTTCTTCCCCTACCGCCATGCACTGTTCGATGTGGGAGCGGTGGCTATGATACTTCTAGGTGTTTACTTATGGTTTGTCGATTTCCCTCCTTCTCTTTTGCGATCTTATGCCATGGTACTGGTCGGCTGGATAGTGCTTCTGTTGGGTATGGAACTGCTGAGTTTTACCTTCTTGACGACGATCATTCTGATCCTTTTGGCACTCTTCCCTTCTTTACTGGTGTCTCTTGGTTTTTGGCTTTCTGTGTCAGGGGTATTTTATATATTTTTATTGTTGCAGTACAGTAAAGGTTTCAATGCATGGGTGATCACTTTGATTTTTATACCGCTGGGTATCTTTGTGTTGATGCTACCTATTGTACATACTATATTCCCTGTAACAAGTGGATATCAACTTTTATCTCCGCTGCTTTCACTGCTCTTCATTCCTTTTTATCCTTTTGTCATGCTATTGCACCTATTGGGTTTTGGCAGCCTTTTTGATAGTGCTCTCTTAGCATTGTTTACACTGCCAAAAATCAGCACAGAATCACTGTTACCCCTCTGGGTAACAGTTGGGTATATAGGACTATCTATAGGGGCTATATGGAGTAAAAGACTTTTTTTGTCAGTGACAGGCTTGGCACTATTGTATGCCAACTACATTTTTTTAGTATGAATATTGTGGCTTCCTTCTCGGGTTTAAATATGCTCAATCTCTTCATTTTTGTTCAATAGCGCACAAAATTTAAGCCCATGGATGAAGATAGCCCATGAGATATAGATCCATAAA
This sequence comes from Sulfurovum sp., assembly GCA_041546475.1. Classification (GTDB taxonomy): domain Bacteria; phylum Campylobacterota; class Campylobacteria; order Campylobacterales; family Sulfurovaceae; genus Sulfurovum. Next base: position 553 of record JBFEWI010000218.1, on the reverse strand, counting down.
AAGAAAAAGAGTGCAATGCTGATACTCCCATAGATGCTTGCATAGGTCTTATTGTGCACGACATAGAAGACAAAAGAACTTTTGGAAAGATACCATACAAGAGAGGCGATGAAAGAACTTGCGAGGGCCGCAGAGACCTTTATACGGGTATGCGGAGAGAGTTGGTAGGCGATGTAGAACATCATCCATACGATGAAATAAGGAATGATTTCATAGAGATGTATGATGCTGGTGATACTGCTTTTATCGAGATACTCTTGTATGAAGGCAGAGAGATAAAAAGAGGCAGCCATCATCGTTGGTATCGTGATGACCAGCAGAAGATAGGTTTTGATTGCTTGCCAGATCGTTCGTTTGGATGTTGAAAAGATGTCATTCACGATATAATCATAGTCTTTGAAGAACATGACTGCCGCAAATATCACATAGAGTGCCCCTATATAGCCCAATTTGTCTGAGTTTTCTACAAAGGTATTGAGGTATTCCATAATGACTTTGGAGTCCGTTGGCAGAAGGTTGTCAAAAATAAGTTTTTCTACTTTCGCATACATAG
>JBFEWI010000179.1:0-3610 GCA_041546475.1 Sulfurovum sp. | reverse complement strand
CGTAAGATCATTATCACTAAACGACTGGATGATGCCAAAGAGAGTTATACGCATTTAGGAGGAAAGTCCCCTCTATCCGAGTTGACACAAAGACTCATTGATAAACTGCAATGTAAGTTGGATATGCCAATTTATGCTGCTATGCGTTATGTGCCTCCTTTTGCAGGAGATGCATTAAAGCAGTGCAAAGAAGATGGCGTAGAAGAACTTATCTTATTTCCTATGTATCCACAATACTCAACTACGACGACACTCTCCTCTTATGAAGATATCATTGGACGATGTAAAGCCTTGGATTATCATCCAAAGATCACCATGTCAACGTGTCAATATTTTGATGATATGGATTATATTCAAGCAAATGTAGCGCAGATAGTAAAAGCGATAGGGGATAAGGAGAGCAGAGAATATGATCTGCTCTTGTCTGCACATGGACTACCCATGAGTATCATTAAAGCAGGAGACCCTTACCAGCGTCAAGTTGAATCGAATGTCAGTGCCATTAAAACGCTCTTGGCAGTGAAAGGGATTGTATTTAAGGATGTGAAGCTGGTCTATCAATCCAAAGTGGGATCTGCATCCTGGTTGGAACCAAACCTGGTGGATGTCTTACGTAATCCTGTAAATCGTAAAGTACTCATCTATCCTTTGGCATTTACTATCGATAACTCGGAAACACTCTTTGAATTGGATATAGAACATCGTGAAATTGCTGAAAAAATTAAATATGATGATTATATCGTAGCTAAATGTATGAATGACAGTGATGCATTCGTAGATCTCATTGTGAAATATGTGTCGCAAGAACCAACACCTCTCTATCCTTGTGCTGACTGCAGTATCTGTCTTTGCTGTGGAGCAGGGCAGCATTTATAACCATTGATGGTTACAGTCTCCTCTCATAGTGTTCACACTACAGAAGTAAACCGTTCGAAATTTATTGCGCATCTTGTACCTATTGCAGCGTATGATGGCTTACAGGAAGCATTGAAAGCTGAACATCCCAAAGCAAATCATGTGGTCTATGCTCTCCGTCATCTCAATGAATTTGGCCAAATAGTTGAAAACGCTTCTGATGATGGAGAACCCAAGGGATGTGCAGGTGTACCGTCACTGAATGTTTTACGTGGTAAAGAGCTTATCAACTGTGCAGTCCTTATAGTACGCTATTTTGGCGGTATAAAGCTTGGTACAGGCGGTATGGCAAGGGCCTATGCGGAATCGGTCAAAAATGTATTGAATAAAGCAAATTTAGTGCCTTATGAAAAACAAAGCACATACGCGTTTGAAACACACTATTCTGAAGTGGATAAAACACTCTATAGACTGAAACAATTAGGTCTAGTGAATTATGAACGAGATTTTGGTGTACATGCAGTGAAGTGGATTATCACAGGAAGTAAAAAAAAGATTGAACAGTTGAAAGAAGAAGGCTTATAAAGCCTTCTTTCCCATTCTAGAGATATTGTCCCTATAAGGCCTCTTCATCCTCTTCACCCGTTCTGATACGGATCGTTTTTGAGATATCAGATACAAAGATCTTACCATCACCGATCTTTCCTGTTTTTGCATTAGAGAGGATCGCTTCTATCGCTTTCTCAGCATAGTCGTCACTGCTCACAACGATCTCTATCTTGATCTTAGGTATAAACTCCACAACATATTCAGCACCTCTGTAGAGCTCAGGGTGACCTTGTTGTCTTCCATATCCTTTTACTTCAGAGACAGTCATCCCTTCGATCCCTTGTTCGACAAGCGCATCCTTTACTTCTTCGAGTTTAAATGGTTTGATGATCGCTTCAATTTTTTTCATTGCTTATCTCCTTATATGCTACGTTTAAATTCAGGGTATGACTCTATACCACATTCAGTTGCATCGATTCCCTCAAGTTGTTCTTCATCATTTGCACGAAGTACAAAGACTTTGTTAATAATGTATATTGTAATCCATGAAAGTGGAAAAACAATAATACCTACAACAAGTATACCTTTTAATTGTGCCCAGATGCTTACATCTGCTACAAAAATACCTACTGCAAGTGTACCCCAGATACCATTGACCAAGTGAACGGACAGTGCACCCACAGGATCATCCATTCTGAACTTATCGAAGATAGGTACGAAGAGAACAACCAAAGCACCACCGATCGCGCCAATGAGAATAGGGGTATGGATATCATACAGGTGAGGTCCGGCTGTCACTGCCACGAGTCCCCCAAGTGCACCGTTGAGTATCACGGTAATATCGAATTTCTTATATCTAAAGTATGTCAGCAGCCATCCTGCTATAGCACCCGCAAGACCAGCGGTATTGGTATTCATGATAGTAAGTGCAACGGCATCAGCATTCTCTTTGGATGAGATCGCACCAACAGATCCACCATTAAATCCAAACCAACCGATCCAGAGCAAAAGTGCTCCCAGTGTGACCAAAGGAATGTTAGATGCGGGGATAACACGGACGATATTATCTTTGTATCTTCCACGTCTAGGTCCCATAATGAGTATAGCTGCAAGCAGTGCCCAACCTCCTGTAGAATGGATCACCGTTGACCCTGCAAGGTCTGAAAGTGATGAGATATCCAAGGCAGTACCGGCTAAAAAATTCGATCCCCAGGTAATGTTTACAATAACTGGATAGATAAATGCCCCGACAACAATAGTGAATATGGCCAAAGGCAGGATACGAGAACGTTCACTCACCCCACCGCTCATGATGTTAACGACTTTACCCACAAATGCCATTTGAAACATAAAAAATGCCCATTTGCTCATACCGTCCTGATGATCCCAGCTTCCGAATGCAAGTTCATACCCTATCAGTAAAAAAGCAAGAGAAGCGATCGCATAGATCATCACATTCACAGTCAGTACTGAAGTAACATTCTTTGTACGCACCAATCCCGCTTCAAGCATCGCAAAACCAGGCACCATGAAGATGATAAGGGTCATGGCGAAGAGTGCGAAGAAAGTATCTATGACGTAATTCATTTCCATATTTAGTTCCTTATATTTTAATAATGGTATTGTATCGGTTATTGGAATGGATTAAAAGTGTTTCTATTGTTCGAAATTATAACAGTTTTGTAATAATTATGAGAAATTTAGGAGAAAATTGATTAAAAATTAATCAGAAGGAGAGGGAGAAGAGACACTCTCCTCCCTATAAAGGTTTAAAGTTCATAAGGCATTATCTTCCCCCTATAAACGATTAGAGTGCGTCAGCATCAGTTTCATCTGTTCTGATACGAACAACATGGTCGATCGTACTTACAAAGATCTTACCATCACCAATTTTACCTGTTTTTGCAGATTCATTGATGATCTTGATCGCAGTCTCTGCATAGGCATCCGTGCTTACGACGATCTCAATTTTAATTTTTGGGATGAACTCAACCACATATTCAGCACCTCTGTAAAGCTCTGAATGTCCTTGCTGTCTTCCGTACCCTTTAACTTCAGATACCGTCATACCTTCAATACCAGCTTCAACAAGAGCATCTTTGACATCTTCTAGTTTAAATGGTTTGATTATTGCTTCAATTTTTTTCATTATTCAATCCTTTATAAATTATAGCGTAGTGCATGCCTTAGGCATTCACTACATTTT
>JBFEWI010000264.1:0-1839 GCA_041546475.1 Sulfurovum sp. | reverse complement strand
TGCATTTTAGTTATAATTTTTCAAATAAGAACAAAGGACAGATCATGATGGAAGAATCATTAAATGTTTTGGGTGAACCTTTAGAACCTTGCAGTCTAAAGCCTCTAACCGGTTTTCACAGAGATGGACACTGTAATACGGGTGATCATAATCCTGCGGTGCATGCAGTGTGTATCTATGCGACTGAGGAATTCTTAGAATACTCTAAAAAAGTAGGAAATGATCTCTCTACACCCATACCGGAGTATAATTTTGCAGGAGTAAAACCCGGACAAAGCTGGTGTCTTGGCGGTCATAGTTTTGTCAAGGCACACCTGGATGGCATGGCACCTCATATCTTTATCCATGCAACGCATAAGAAAATGCTTGAATTGATCGATCTGGAAACTTTGAAACAATATGCTATAGACCTATAGCAGTTGATACCATATTCATTTCATGATAGCGGATTTGGGAGAAGTAATAACTATCACGTACGCTTTTCTCTCGATGAGAAGAATGACTTTCTGTTTAAAACAAGAGAAGTAAGCGTACGATCTTTCTAGTGACATTTACATAGTGCGAACACAGAGTAGTAAGACTAATTTGCAGCCTTCTTAAAGGAAGTGTTGCGAGAAATGATTTCATAGCTCTCTGTGTGCAAAACGTGATAAGTACGTTGGTCTATGCGTGTCACCTGGATTTCCAGATTTTCACTTAGTCGTCGCATCTCTGCGATGCCTCCGTAACTCTTACCAAGTCTGAGACATGAAGACCTTTGACCTATCTCCTAAACTCTTAGGAATTTGTCACTGATTAATAGTAACAAATTTGTGTGTACTCTATGTGTAGTTCAGCAGAATTTTTTTTGTCTGCTCTCTATAGGTGATATTTAATCTATAAACAATGCCTGTTCACCTTTTTTAGGCATCCGGCAACTCTCCATCTTTCCGAAGATACTGTAACGGTGTTTAGCGATAAAGTCATAGATGTAGTCTCTTATCACTCTTGGAATAAGGTAAAAGAGATTTGTAAATATCCATATACCCCCTAGTGACCTGAGGATCCTAAGGATGGCGGTTGATCTGTAGTAGAGTGTGCCGTTTTCATAAAATACGATACTCTCTATGTCTGGCTTTAGGGGTAATCTCTTTGCAAATTCACCTTGCAGGGAGGTGTAGTGAAATCTCTTTTGTGTATCCATGCGTATCAGTGTATCTACGGATCTGTTACAGAAACCACAGACACCGTCAAAGATGATGATCCTTTGTGCATCTTCCCTTTGAAACCAACGTGCATCAAAAGTAAAGAGGTGTATCATAATGACGCCAAGCGTCAAGTCCGGGAAATCAACGATCATCAAGATACCCAGATGCATGGTCATGATCATAAACCATGCGATGATCCGTGTTTTTGAAAAAATGACCATAAGAGCAAAACCTATCTCAAGTACGAGTGCTGACCACGTGAGTACCTCTCTAAAGAGTTCAGGTGTTGAGAGTAACAGGTCACGTATAAAATAATCTCTGGCTAAAGGGTTATTGAGCAGGTGGGTGATCGCAGAGCCGTCTATCCAGCTGGGTGCCATCGCTTTATCAATCCCGCTGATGCTGTAGGCAACTCCGACGATCACCCATGCACCCCAGTAAAGTATGGGTGGCATGGCCCATGATTCATCTGCTTTCTCCACACCCCATCCTTCATCTTTTGGGATGAGCGCCAGTGCCAAGAGTAACCAACCCACCATTGGCAATCCGGGGTTTAGTATGAGGTTGTTCTGGTGAAAAAGAGAGGCCCATCCATACCATAGAAGCAGTGCTGAAGTACGTCTAAAGAAGCCTATCATAACAAAGAAAGAGA
>JBFEWI010000146.1:0-4705 GCA_041546475.1 Sulfurovum sp. | reverse complement strand
GATACCCTTTTGCAATGCTCTCTTCTTCTTTGCACTCTTTTTCAAGTCTTTGAATATTTGCCAAAAACTCTGGGTCTTTTTTTAACTCTTCTACATGTATTTCCGGTGTTTCCATCATGCTTGCTCCAATGCTAATTTTCTGGCACTAAATGCCGATACCCTCGTCGCTAAAGCGTAAGTGGGGTGTCTTCTACTCTTCCAAGCAACGTGCTATACGTTGCAATGCTTCTCTTGTTTGCTTTTCTTCATAGACAAGGGCCAGTCTTATATACCCTTGACCTTCCCCTTCACGTCCTAAAAATGAACCTGGGAGAACTTTAAGATTATACTCTTGATAGAGTTTGGTCGTAAAGGCGATCTCATCTTCCACGTTGAGCCAAATGTAAAATGTGGCTTCCGGTGCTTCAATACCTAACACCTCTTTGGCCACTTCAAAATTCTTTTTGTATTTTGCTCTGAATGTGTCGACATGCTCCTGGTCTGCCCAAGCCATTGCAGCGGCATGCTGCAACGGCAATGGAGAAGCACACCCGACATAGGTCCTATAGACCATATACGCTTTGAGTATCTCCGCGTCTCCCGCGATGAATCCAGAACGCAGCCCCGGTGCAGAGGAACGTTTGGAGATCGAGTTGATCACCAACACATTTTTAAAACTTTCATTCCCCACTTCCAGACTCGCATTAAGCAGTGAAGGGAGTGGCTCATCCAAATAGAGGTCCACATAGCACTCATCATTGAGAAGCACAAAATCATGTTTCAATGCGAGTTCTACCCAACGCTTTAGATCTTCCATAGACATCACTGAGGATGTAGGGTTGTTAGGGGAATTGAGTATCACCAGGTCCGATTTTGCCAATGCCTCCTCATCCACTATGGGTTGGAAATGACCCGCTTCATTGAGGTTCAGGTAAATGACCTCTGCTCTGCATGCTTTGGCGGCACCTTCATAGATCTGGTAGAAAGGGTTGGGGAAGACCATCACCGGGTCTTCCACATCATGCAGCAAAAACTGAGGAAAGTTAAAGAGCACTTCTCTGGTACCAAAAGTAGGAATGATCTGCTCATCGGTCAAGGTGAGGCCAAAACGCTTTTTATTGTAGGCCAGCATCCCCTCTCTGAGCTCTTTTTCTCCAGCAGATTTGGGATATTTGTTAAGCAGCCCAGCTGCATCCTTGAATGCATCCAGTATAAATGCCGGTGTCTCAAACTGAGGTTCACCGATCGTCAGGCTGAGTGCAGGGTAATCAGGGTTGGGGGTTACAGTGTCAAGTAATTGATTGAGTTTCTCAAAAGGGTAAGTTTCGAAGTTCATTGCTGCCCTAAATTTTTAAGGGATTATAACGTATTTGGGGTAAACTACAACTTTACGAGAAAAGCCCCGCTATTGATATCCCTGCGTACTTTTTTCAACACTTCTCTTGCACTTTTTTCATCTCTATATGCACCTATGAGCACTTTATAATTCTCTGTATGATGTACCCTAAAACGGAATCCTGAGGCACGTATCTTGGATAAATAGGATTCGTCGGGCATGTCTGAAAATGCGCCCACTTGAATATAATAGCCTCCAGCACTCTCTTTCATTGTGGGTAGTGCTTTTGTTTTGACATTCCTGAATAATGTTTCAGATACTGTTTTTTTGGGTTGCACGGTTTTGGAGGAGCGTATGGGAGATGAGATGGCAGGTTTCACAGTGCTTTTGGCCAGCCATTCCATGATCTCATCTTGCAGTTCGGCCCCGCGGTATTTTGCCTTGGAACTGTTGATGATGATGACCACCGTATAGATTTTTCCTGCCCTGTTTTGCACATACCCGCCTATATTTTTCACACGTTTCAGTGTCCCTGTCTTCATCCATGCACGTCTTTTTACCACAGAATGTTTAAAACGGCTTTTGATGGTACCGTCTACACCTGCGATCGAGAGTGTCTCCATCCATCTGGAGCCATAACGGTCATAGGCATCATCATACATTTGTGCCAATAGTTTTGCGTTTATTTTTGCTGTACGAGAAAGCCCGCTTCCATTGTCTATTCTCAACCTGCCCTTTCCTAATGCACCTTTTGAATCCAAAATATATTTGACCGCATCTCTTCCTTTCTGTACCGTGGCAGGAGCACCATAGCTTTTTGCACCCAAAAGAAGCAGAAGATGTCTTGCATAGAGGTTATTGCTCTCTTTGGATGTCTCAGAAATGATCTCCTCCAAAGGCTCTGAGTAATGGGTAAAAAGTTCGCTTGCTTCTCTAGGTATCTTATGCAGTTTCAAGCCTCCTCTTACAGCGATCCCCTCTTGCATCAATCGATCTTGCAATGCATAGTAGAATGACCTGTACGGCTTGGTGATGACCTTGCAGATATTCCGTTTGTCGCATCGTTTGGAGATCTTTCCCTGAAGAATTACCGTAGGAATCACTTCGCTCTTGTCGATCTTCACCTTCGGCCAGGAGTATTTTCCTCTACAGGGTTTATTGACATGTTCCAATTGATCCACCACCTTGTAGCCCTCATCCACATCTTTTTTATGGACCCTCTTTTCTTTGGGGATCACGCAGACGGTCACTACACGTTCATTGAACATCATCGCATCGGGCATGGCATTATAGGCACTGTAGAGGTTTTCATCAAATCCTGAAGTGTCCTGACTCCCCACTTCGAAATAGCTTCTGTCTATGACGATATCACCTCTGATCTGACGGATGCCTGCTGCACGTATTTCAGAGACGATCTTTTCTAGGTCATCGGCATTCAACGTAGGATCGCCAAATCCCTGAATAAACAGATCACCGTGAAGTACACCATTTTTCACGCTTCTTGTGGTATAGAATTTTGTAGGCCAGCGGTAGTCAAATCCAAGCTTCAGTACCGAGGCATAGGTGGTCAGCACTTTGATCAGGGATGCAGGAGTCCTGCGTTTGGAAGCATTGAGCGAAGCCACCACCTTTCCATCTTTACCCGCTTCTTTAATATAGATACTGATATCTTTTTGTGGGATGCCTGATCTGCGTATCTCCTCATTGATGACCTGGGGTAATGCATAGAGCCATAGTGAGAGTATCACATAGAGAAGTAAACTTCTCAACACATTGCCTTATATGCATTAAGCAGTCGCTGCATCGCGTCACTGAGCACCTCTTTGGATGTACCTACATTCAACCGCATAAAACCTTCTCCGGCCTTACCGAAACTTTTACCGTCATTCAGCCCGAGTTTTGCTTGATGCAAAAAGAAATCGACCAGTTGGTCATGAGAAAGACCCAGTCCACTACAATCAAGCCACATTAAAAAGGTCGATTCCGTGGGGACTGCCTTGATAGGCAGGTGATGCTCTTCTAGAAATCTGTTCACGTAGGTAATGTTTGAAAGCAAGTGTGCTTTAAGCTGCTCTAACCATGGGGCACCCTCTCTGTAGGCACTCATCAATGCTTCTATACCGAAAGGGTTGCCGTTGCTAATGCCTGATCTGTCCTGTTCAACCCTGTAAGCTTGACGCAACCGTGTGTCAGGGATGATCGCATAGGAGGTATTCAGACCCGCAACATTGAATGTTTTGGAAGGGGCATTGAGGACAACACAGTGATGCATGATCTTCTCAAAGCTGCCGATGCTGTGGTGTGTTTTTTCATAAACAATATCCGCATGGATCTCATCAGAAATGATGAGTACATCATTGGCTATGCAGATCTCGATGATCTTTTCCAGTTCTTCTTCGGACCATACACGTCCGGTCGGGTTATGCGGTGAGCAGAGTAAAAAGAGTTTGGCTTCTTTGGCTTTAGATGCAAAGTCTTCAAAATCGATGCGATACCTGCCGTTCTCATACACCAGCCTATTCTCCAGTACCCTTCTCTTCTGATGCTTGACAGAACTTACAAAAGGCGGGTATATGGGTGTTTGTATGAGTATGCCGTCCCCCTCTTGCGTATAGGCAGTGATCATAAAGTTCAAAGAAGGTACGACACCGTAACAAGGTATGATCCACTCCTTTTCTATCTCCCATCCAAAACGATCCTGCATCCAGTGCTGTATCGATGCATAATAGGCATCCGGATAGACAGTATAACCGTACAGTGGGTGGGAAGCTCTTTGCTGCATTGCTTTTTGTACACATGCGGGTGAAGCCAGGTCCATATCTGCCACCCAAAGAGGGAGCAGGTCATCTGTACCGAATTTTTTCTTTGCTTCATCCCACTTCATGCTGTGTGACCCTTGACGGCTGATCGCTTCAAACATTTGTACTTCTCCTTTCCCATATGCTCATCTGTGCTATCGTATGCTGGTGCTTTCGTGCCGTCTCTTGTATGACAAACGGCACATCTTTCGTCTCTAAAAGCGTAAATGCTCTGCCCAGTCTCTCTTTAAGCCCATCAAGTGTACTGATATTTTCACCGTCTCTTTTGTATCCGCCTATCCATTTCTCTTTGGGCGTAGACGCTTCCTGCCAGGTATACGGAGAGGTTAAGATAAGTAGTCCTCCCGCATTGATACGTGATGCCATAGCATCTAAAAACTTTTTAGGGTCATAGAGCCTGTCTAACAGGTTCCCTCCAAAGACCAGGTCAAAATCTCTGTATACAGGTTTTAAATTACAGGCATCTGCCTGCCAAAATGAGACCTTGTTTCGTTCCTCTTCCAGATCAAGGTCTGAAAGTTTCACCTCATGAAATTTTTCCAGTTCACCCTCGGTCGGTATAGTATAACGT
>JBFEWI010000289.1:0-1501 GCA_041546475.1 Sulfurovum sp. | reverse complement strand
GGCATATCCCAAGTAATACAACCTTCAGTTGGACATGCTTCTGCACATGCTGGAGAATCGAAGTGATCTACACACTCAACACATTTGTCAGGGTACACATAGTAGTACTCCTCACCCGTTGGATTATCATCCTCGTCTACAATTGCTTCTACTGGACATTCGTCAATACAAGCGGCACAGTTTATACATGTATCACCAATAATTACTGCCATATTTATTCCTTTTTATTAAGATAGCAAACTATAGCTAAAGATATTTAAAAAAACTTTAAACACCTCAGATAATTTGTTAAAGTATATCAAAAATATTCAATTCATGACACAATACTAAACACTGGATATTAGATATTTAAATATCTTTTAATATCCTCTACCCTGTCCGTCTTCTCCCAGCTGAAATCTTCTTCTTCTCTTCCGAAGTGACCATACGCTGCTGTTCTTCGGTATATCGGTCTAAGCAGATCCAACGCATCCATAATACCTTTAGGTGTAAGATCGAACAGTGACTCTACACATGCGGTGATCTCCGATTCATCCACTGTCGCAGTGCCATGTGTATCTACATAGATAGAGACAGGTTTGGCTACACCGATCGCATACGCGATTTGCAGTGTTGCTTTGTCACATGCACCTGCAGCTACAAGGTTTTTCGCAACATATCTTGCAGCATAGGCAGCAGAACGGTCCACTTTTGTTGGGTCTTTACCGGAGAAAGCTCCCCCGCCATGAGGACAAGAACCCCCATAGGTATCTACGATGATCTTTCTCCCTGTAAGCCCGGCATCCCCTTGAGGACCGCCGATCACAAAACGTCCCGTAGGGTTGATATGATAGGTAATATCATCAGACATCAACTCTGCCGGTATGACTGCTTTGATGACCTCTTCAAGTACTGCTTTTTGTACCTGGTCAAGCGTCACTTCAGGATGATGCTGCGTTGAGACAACGATCGTGTCTATCGAAACGGGTTTCCCATCTACATACTTCACTGAAACCTGTGCTTTCCCATCCGGACGTAAAAACGGGACAGTACCATTTTTACGTACCTCAGCCAGTTTGGCTGTGATCTTATGTGCCAGCGAGATAGGCAAAGGCATGAGCTCTTTGGTCTCATTACAGGCATATCCGAACATCAGTCCTTGGTCACCTGCACCGATCTCGCCTGAAGCCTGATCCACACCCTGATTGATATCCGGGCTCTGCTCTCCTATACCGTTGAGCACACCGGCAGATCTGTAATCAAAACCATAACTTGCATCCGTGTACCCTATCTCTCTTACCACCTCTCTTGCAATCTCTTGCATCGGTGCATACGCTGTTGTTTTTAGTTCTCCTGCAATAACACAAAAACCATTACTCAGCAACGTCTCACAAGCCACTCTGGCCTGTGGATCTTTTTCGATGATATAATCAAGTATAGCATCTGAGATCTGATCAGCCATTTTATCCGGATGACCCTCGGTTACCGATTCACTTGTAAAAATGTATTCGTTAGCCATTTT
>JBFEWI010000150.1:0-4673 GCA_041546475.1 Sulfurovum sp. | reverse complement strand
TCTTGAGCATAAAACAACATTCAAGGGTGCAGAGCTTCAAGGGCTTAACGGGATCCACTTTAGACAAGATTCGACGACAGGTGAGATCATTGCTCGTAGAAGTACAAGAGAAGTGAAGTTGAACGTGGAATTGCACTAAGCAATAGTATCTCTTGTCAAATCATGACTGTTTGATAGTTTGGGTTTTCTTTCTACTTTTTTAGAAAAAGTAGGCAAAAAGCGTCGACCCTCTCGAATCGCTTCGCTATCAAGGGCGTTCGGGTCGACATGATGTATATTTTATATTTTGGAGCATAGTATGCGTGTGGATAAATGGTTGTCGGCTGTGAATGTGGTGAAGCGTCGTACTATTGCTACGGATATGCTCAAATCCGGTGTAGTGTATGTCAATGGAATGAAAGCAAAAGCATCGAAGAATGTCGCTGTAGGGGACAAGGTGACTATAGAGTATCTCAAGGGTCCTAAGTCCTATGAAGTCCTGCAGATCCCTACAACCAAGACCATACCTAAAAGTCAAAAAGACGAATATGTCAAAGAACTCTAACTAAATAATCTGTTACCTAAAACATTTTTTACAATTTTTTTTGACTTCTTCATAGCTCGAATTGAGGTGATGTTCCCTTTTCATTTTTTTAGAAAAAACGAAAAAAAATCGACATCATTCTCAAATCGCTTCGCTTACAAGGGTGTTCATGATGTCATAAGGTGTACTTTGTACAATATATAATTTCAATACAAATATAAACATGGTAAAATCTCTCCTATGAATATAAAAGAACAATTTGAAAGACTATTTAATAACGAGATGGGTACAGATGAGGCAAGAGATTTTCTTGTAGCACTGTATGAAAAAGGTGAGAGCGGCAGTGAAATCGCTGCGGCTGCATCTGTGATGCGTGAACACTCCATCAAACTCTCTTTGTCAGATGAACTGAAAGAAAAAGCGATCGATGTGGTGGGAACCGGCGGAGATAAGAGCGGAAGCTTTAATATCTCTACCACTGTGTCGCTTCTTTTGGCTTCTCTGGGCCGTGTTGTGGCAAAACACGGAAACAGAAGTGTGACTTCAAACTCAGGTTCAACAGATGTCCTTGAAGCACTCGGCATTAACCTGGATCTCAGTATAGAGAATAAAATAAAAATGCTTGAAGAGACAGGTTTCTGTTTTTTCCCTGCAACAGACCATCATCCTGCGATGAAGCACATTATGCCTGTACGTAAGTCTATTGACCATCGTACAATATTTAATATTCTTGGACCCTTGACCAACCCTGCCGGAGCTGAGAAGTACCTCTTAGGGGTATTTGATCCCTCCTATATCAAGCGTATCGCTGATGCACTGGTTGAACTGGGTGCGAAACGTGCCTGTGTCGTCAGCAGCCATGACGGTATGGATGAGATCTCACTTGCGTGTAACTCCTCTTTTGCCTATGTGGAGTCAGACCGTATACTCGAAGGTGAGATTAATCCGGAGAGATTCGGATTTAAATTGGCTCCTAAAGAGGCTATTTTAGGAGGGGATGCAGCTTTCAATGCACAGATCACACGAGATATCTTTGCTGGTAAAGAGAAAGGTGCAAAAAGAGACATTGTAGTGCTTAATGCAGCTTTTGCACTCTTCGTAGATGGCCATGTGCGTGACATAGAAGAGGCGATAGAGATAGCTAAAAGCGGACTTGACAGTGGTAAAGCTGATGCCCATTTACAGTATATGGCTAAGGTGAGTCAACAGCTATCAGGAAGTAAGGCCCAGTGAAAGAGATAATCGCATCCCTGGATGAATTGGATAAAGTGGTCAGCTACTTGGAAGAAACACTTTCCTCAAATACGATCGTATTTTTAAGAGGTGACCTTGCTGCAGGAAAGACAACACTCACTCAAGCCATAGCCAAAGCCAAAGGGATCGAAGGTGAAGTGACATCTCCGACCTTCTCTTTGCAGCAGTGTTATGGTACGAAAGACGGCAGTAGCCTCTATCATTACGACCTCTACCGTCTGGACCATGAGGAGTTTATGCAGATGGGGCTTTTTGAAGAGTTCGAAAAGCCGGGATGGCATATGGTAGAGTGGGGTTCGGATGAGCTTAAAGCCTTTTTAGAAGGCGTAGGCTATAATGTTGTCACTATAGAGATAGAACCCCACGAAAATAGTAGAATGTATAGGATACAGATATAATGCATACACTTGAAGCCAAAAACCTGGCTAAAACCATTAAAAAAACAAAGTTGGTTCATGATATTTCTTTATATGTAAAGAGTAAAGAGATCGTAGGTCTTCTTGGTCCCAACGGTGCGGGAAAGACCACTTCATTCTACATGGTATGCGGTTTAACGGATGCTACTGAAGGTCAGGTTTTTTTGGATGGTAAAGAGGTCACAAATCTGCCTTTAAGTGCCCGTGCACAGTTGGGCATAGGGTATCTTCCCCAGGAGTCCAGCATATTTAAAGACCTGACGGTAGAAGAAAACCTGCTTATTGCAGCCGAAGCGTTGAACCTTGATAAAAAAACGATCCAGCCGCGTATTGAAAAACTGCTTGAGATCTTCAACATTGAACCGATCCGTGCCCGTCTTGGGATACGCCTGAGCGGGGGAGAGAGAAGAAGGGTAGAGATAGCCAGGGCACTGGTGGGAGAACCGAAGTTCCTGCTTCTGGATGAACCTTTTGCCGGTGTGGACCCTATAGCCGTGCTGGACATACAGAACATTATCAAACAATTGGTCGACCTTGATATGGGGATTCTCATTACAGACCACAATGTACGTGAAACACTGGGCATCTGCGACAGAGCATATGTGATGCGAAGCGGTGAAATGTTAGCGACAGGAACCAGTGATGAAGTCGCCAATGATGAGAATGTACGTAAGCATTATCTTGGTGAACATTTTACGTTTTGATTAATAGGACGGAAAATGAGCAAAGTCCATCTTTCCTACGTTGACACTGTGTCTGTTTACGACTCGGCATTTAGTGCCTCGCTGCACTGCAATTTAGTTGCTTGTCAGCAGAAGGCTCACGCACCTAGGTGCTTAAAAAAAGAAACTTCATGAATACAAATCTAAAACAGATCAAAGCACTTTTAGACAATGAGGTGGAAACAAGGAACAACCGTTCTGAACTCTCTTTGGATAAACCTGATCCTCTTTTTGTGGCGTCACAATATCAGGATGAATCTATAGCACTCATCTGTGCACTGTTTGGTTACGGCAATGCCGGGCTGATCGTACAATTTTTGCAAAGTCTGGATTTTTCCCTATTGGACGCCAGTGAGGAACAGATACGCAAAGCACTCGCTTCGTACTATTACCGTTTTCAAAACAGTGAAGATGTTACTGCGCTTTTCATTGCCTTGAAACGTCTAAGATCTTTAGAAAGTATTGAAGAACTCTTTTATACCGGCTATAAAAAAGAAGCAAATATTTTGGACGGTCTGTGGCATTTTATAGAGAGAGTACGATCGGTCTGTCCCAGAGAGACACGCGGGTACAATTTTTTAGTGGGTTCCATACCCAAAAAAGTACTCTCTGCCGGGACCTACAAACGTTATATGATGTACTTGCGCTGGATGGTACGAAAAGATGCTTTAGATATGGGTTTATGGTCCAAGATAGACAAAAAAGATCTGCTCATGCCTCTAGACACACATACGTTTCAGGTTTCAAGACGTTTAGGCTTGCTCAAACGCAAAACATACGATATGAAGGCAAGTATCGAGTTGACAGATACCTTGCGTTCCTTTGATCCAAAAGACCCGATCAAATATGATTTCGCCCTCTATCGCCTGGGACAGGAGAAATTGGTCTAGTCTCTGTGAAGATCAACATTTTTTATTTTCAATAGTACCGTACAAAGCAGCGATGACTTTCATAGAGAATCTCCTTCCGGTCAGAACAGATCTATCATCAGTTTGCAATAATCATAACACTGTACCACAACTGTTATATTATAGCATGATGAAGTATCAAAACTTAACAGGCGGAGATCTTCTTTTTATTGTGCCGATACTTAGTCAAAACTAAGCAATAAAAGGGTATAATTCCGCAATATAAACTTACAAGAGGATGTTTTAATGGAAGGTGTATTTACTTATCTTGGGGCTATTTTCGGTCACGGACAAATGATGTTTGTTGCACACTTGGTTTTAGTGGCAATTATTATAATCGCTATCGCAAAAATGGCAACAAAGAGTCTTAGAGCGGTACCGACAGGTACACAAAATGTTTTGGAAGCATACCTTGGCGGTGTGATCGCTATGGGTAAAGATGTGATCGGTGAAGAGCTTGCAAGAAAGTACCTTCCACTTGTTGCAGCGGTTGGACTCTTTATCTTTGTTTCAAACGTGATCGGTATTATCCCGGGATTTGAATCTCCGACTTCAAACATCAACATTACACTGCCTTTGGCACTTTTAGTCTTTTTCTACTACAACTATGAAGGTATCAGAGAGAACGGTGTGATCAAATACTTCGCGCACTTTGCAGGACCTGTAAAGCTATTGGCACCGTTGATGTTCCCGATCGAGATCGTTTCTCACATTTCAAGAATCATTTCACTTTCATTCAGACTTTTCGGTAACATCAAAGGGGATGATCTGTTCTTATGGGTACTTCTTATGTTGGTACCTTTCATTGCACCACTTCCTGCATACCTACTACTTACATTCTCAGCATTGC
>JBFEWI010000304.1:0-1368 GCA_041546475.1 Sulfurovum sp. | reverse complement strand
ATCGATTTCAACCACTTTTGAGGGTATGGAGAGACACATATCAAGCCCTCATTTTTCGTTTGAAGTTGATCCAATCTACAACAGATCGTATAGACGCTTTATCATTGATATTGATTTCCAGGATATCAACATTGGGCTTGATACGTCTGGCTTGGGCTTTTTCATTTTCTATGTCATAGTTGAAATATGGCAGGAGGTCTGTTTTAGTGATGAGGACAAGATCGGCTTGACGGAACATCACAGGGTATTTGGCTATTTTGTCTTCACCTTCGGGTACAGAGACAAGTACGATATTCAAATGTGTACCCACATCATAAGAAGCAGGACAGACCAGGTTCCCTACATTTTCTACAAAACAGACATCTAACTCATCCAATGGCATATCATGCAGGCCTTTGTGTACCATAAACGCATCCAGGTGGCATGCTGAACCTGTCTGTATCTGCATGGCAGGGATGCCTTTTGCTTGAAGCCTCTGAGCATCTTTACTGGTTTCCAGGTCACCTTCAACCACTCCAAATTTAAAATCTGCCACATCAGCCAACTGTTCCAACAGTGTGGTCTTCCCACTGCCCGGACTGCTCATAAGGTTGATACCCAATATGCCTTTCTTATCAAAATGTTGTCTGTTATGTTCTGCTTCATGGTCATTTTTATCTAAGATCTTTTGAATGACCGAGATGGTTTTGGCATCATTGAGTTGTGGATTGTGATGTAAATGCTCATGTGCTTTTTGATGCTGATGAGAATAGTCATGACGTTCTTCCTCATGGCTATGCTCCATGACACTCTCTGTGATACTGCATCCGCAATCTGTACACATATCTCTTCTCCTATCCTAATAATATATTGGTCCCTACAAGCAGTGAAACCAAACCTGCAGTTGCAAACGCTCTTCTTACATTTCGCAGGTTACCTAAAAAGCTCTCATTGATATAGAGTATCAAGAGACCAAATGCAAAAAAGACCAGCATGACACCAAGAGTAAAGAACCCCACCATAGTGAGATCAACAACACCGCCTTGCACAGCACCCAGTGTGATCAGCATACCTCTTACACCTCCTGTCCCCATTAAAAGTCCCAACGAGAAAGATGAACTATTATCTATAGTGTTATGCTCATGCGACTTACCAAACCAAATGTGTATATGTTCTTTCTCCCCATGTCTGTGTTTACGCAGTTGAATACGATCTGTCAGAACCATAGTAAGCAGATAGATACCTAAACCTATGATCACTAAGGCGGAGATCATATCTCCATAGGCCAAGATCTCGTCGGATAACGCAGTGTGTTGGAGTATTTTTGCAAAGATGAAAAGGCTGAGGCCATGACCTACAGCAAAGAGTGCAGTGATCAATAAGGTTTTT
>JBFEWI010000028.1:0-13053 GCA_041546475.1 Sulfurovum sp. | reverse complement strand
TGCAGATCTCTCTTATGTAACGCTTAATCCTCAGTGGGGTGTCCCAGACAGTATCGCCAGAAACGAAGTGATCCCAAAACTTTTAAAAGATCCAAACTATTTGGTAAACCACAATATGGTCATACGTAAATCTTATGATCTCAATACGCCAGAAGTAAGTCAGGATTCTGTAGATTGGGAAGACTATCTAGTTAAAGAACAAAATCTAACAGAGATGACCTATAAGTTCATAGAAGTACCCTCAAAGAAGAACGGCTTGGGTCGTGTCAAGTTCATCTTTCCGAACAAACATTCTGTCTATATGCACGATACGCAGTCAAAGCATCTTTTTAAGCGTAAAGTCCGTACCTTCAGCCATGGATGCGTAAGACTTGAAAAACCGGTGGCAATGTTAGAGCATATCTCTAAGAACTATACTTCAAAAAGTCTGGAAGAGGTCAAAGAGTGGTATGACTCTTTGGAAACACACCGTATGGGTCTTATTAAGAAGCTACCTGTACATACGGCATACTTGACGACATATGTGGATGAGTGTGGAAAGCTGTTGGTATTTAACGATATTTATGGCTTTGACAAGTTACAAAGACTGAACTTCTAAAAATAAGATGATGGCAAGGTATGGCTGTTTTCAGCCGATATCCTTTTTCATCTTCTCCCCCTTTTTTTATACGCTACCTTTTTCAAAGCAACATACAAAGTAAAAATAAATCAAAATCCCATACATCATCGATAGACTGAATGTATAGCATTTAAATTTATAAATATTTATCTTACTCTATTGGTATTTTTTATTTTAATAATTTATGTTTTTGTGATACAATCTAGAAATGGGCTAGAGGTGTGAATAAGATACGACTTTAGATGCGTATCTGATTCATAGTAAAACTTTATGCTGATCATTACAATGATGAGCGAGATAATTCTAGGAGAAATAATCATGGAAAAAGTATATCAAGAGAAACTGGAAGAGATTGTATTACTTCTGAATGATCCAGATGAAACTGTACTGATAAAAGAAGTGAAAGAGAAACTAGAAAACCTTCTAGCACTTGTGAAGAATCCAGAAAGAATTGAAAAAGAAAAACAAGAAAATAACAAAAAACTGCAAAAAGTGGTAGAACACGTGCATAATGCAATGGCCAACCCGGATATTGAGCTTGAATGTTGTATGCCTGAAGCAGGAGAAAAACCTAACCCTTATGGTGTTTCTGAAGATCCTTATATACACGTGAAGTATGCGTCTGGCGGGACACATATCATGAACCAAAATGTACGTATCGGACCTCAGTATCTCTCAAAGACACCGGAAGATATAGCAAACCTTGTTACCTTCCATATCAAACAGTTTATTGAAGAGATCGATGCCACTGAGTACGGTGTACAGTAAGACATTATTATAGAGTAGGGACTATAGGTAGCTATAGTCTATCTCTTAAATATGTACAGGTTTTAAAGGTACACACCTATAGATTAAAATCATTCCATGCAAAGTGCACAATAAAACATGGTATTTCAAAGAGATACACTATAAAGAACAGATACGCATGACGGCCTCTTTAATATGAAGATATTAAGGTGCGTTTAATATGAATAAAATTAGAATCTACAAAAGATTTAAAATTCATAACAAGAGGATTATCATGCGTATTTCAAAACTTTTTCTGTCTGTCATCTTAAGCATCTCACTGCTTACTCAGACTTCATGGGCACAGATGGCTTCTACAGAAGCACTTTTTGAACAACCGGTAACAGTTTCTCCAAAAGAGAAGGTCATGCAATTTACTGCACGTGAAGATGTAGCCAAAATATTGGAACAGATGGATGTTGATCCGAAAATGATCGAAACAAGAGTTGCCTCTATGACGGATGAAGAGGCATCACAGATCGCTCATAAGATCGACACAATGCCAGCTGGAAGCAGTGCAGTGGGTTCTTTGATCGGTGCAGTTGTTTTTGTTTTTGTACTTTTGGTGATCACGGATATTCTAGGAGTTACAAAAGTATTTGGTTTTACCCGTTCTTTCCGTTAAAGTGAGATTGATCAATTCTCTCTCCTTACTATGTGTACTCTCCGCTTGGATACTGCTGAGCGGTTGTACACCCAAAGAGCCTTTGCTTTTAGGTAAGTACCATACTTCCTCAACGATAAAAGTCCCTTTTGTTCCTCCACGTTCTGATCTATGCGCTGCTACATCCATTGAGATGGTTTCCTTGTATTGGCAGAGAACCACATCCTTTGTCCCCCGATTATCACAGAAGGAACTGGATCAACGGACATTTATCCCTGCAAAAGGCGGTACACTACAGTTAGAACTTGTATCCACTGCACGGGCCAATGGTCTGCTCGTTTATCCCCTGGAACCAACATTTGATGCACTACTGGCAGAACTTGAGAAAGAACACCCTGTCATTGTATTGGTGAACCGCGGTTACTCATGGTATCCGCTCTGGCATTATGCGCCTGTGACAGGATATGATAAAAAGAACCAAACCGTTTTGATGCATTATTCAGATCAACCGAATGAAGCAATCTCCATCTCTACCTTTACGGCACTTTGGAAACGGAGCGGCAACTGGGGCGTAGTGCTTCTACCGCCTCATCAGCTGCCGGCGTCAGCTTCACCGAAACTGTTCTTGCGTGCTGCCTATGATCTTGAAAAAACAGGCATGAGAGATGATGCCATCATCGCTTACAGAACTGCACTGCTGCATTGGCCAAAAAACATTGATACCTATTTTGCACTCGCCAATGCCTATTATCATACACATCAGTTCACTGAAGCGGAACAGAACTACCGAAAACTCTTGTCTCTTGAACCGACGCATACCATGGCACTGAACAATTTGGCCGACCTTCTATGCAGCATGGGCAGACCTAAAGAGGCTATGAATGTGCTCAAAAAGGCTGTGTCAGATGATGTAAGGATGCAAGCCATTCTAAAATCCACACGACAAGAGATCTCTAAGGGATGCGTTCCGTAAAATTCAAAGTGATACTATGATCTATCTGAAGCCAATGAATAGTAGCTTTATGTTAGAATAAATCAATTTTTTAAGAACGGTGAAACATGGCATCTAAAGAGATACGCTACAAGGAACAGACTTTCAAACTCGCTTATGAACTAGTGAACCCTGCACAGGATAAGGTGCTGCTCGTACTTCATGGATGGGGAAGCAATAAAGAGATCATGAAACAGGCCTTTGCTACGACGCTACCTGACTACAGACATATCTACCTGGATATGCCGGGCTTTGGGAAAAGTACCAACGAAATGATATTGACTACCGCTGATTATGCAAAGATAGTACAACTTTTTTTAGATGCATTAGGTGTGAAAGCCGCCATAGCCATGGGACACTCTTTTGGCGGAAAAGTTGCTACGCTCTTGAACACCCCTTGTCTGGTCCTTCTCTCTTCAGCAGGTATCGTAACTGTCAAGCCTTGGTCTGTGAAAGTGAAGATCGCTACTTTTAAACTGCTCAAGCCTCTAGGTATGAAGAAGATACGTGAACTTTTTGTGGCCCCTGATGCACAGGGTATGAGCCATGAGATGTACGAGACCTTTAAAAATGTCGTGGATGAGGATTTTGAATCCGAGTTTGCAAAGAGTCAAAGCAAAGCGCTCTGTTTTTGGGGGAAAGAAGATACCGCAACACCGCTTTATACAGGTGAGAAGATAGCAGGTCTCATAGAGAACAGTGTTTTCTATCCGTTGGATGGAGACCATTATTTCTTCTTGACACACAAAGATTTTATCGCTAAAGCGATCACTGAACACTGTAAGGAAATTTCAAAATGATACTACTCAACTCTATTTTTTATGCATTTTTTATTTTGGCTATAGGCTATTATTTTATCACCAACCTGCAGTGGTACAGCTATAAGCTCAACCGTGTACTCTTCCATCATACAAAAACATGGTGGCACTTTGTCTATTTCCTGGTACCGTTCGCACTCTATGCTTTTGTGGATGGTATGGGAAATTACGGTTTTGTTGTGGTTATCGCATATCTGGCACTGCTGTTCCAGTGGTACAGAGGACTCGACAAACCCCTGGTGTTTACAGGAAGAGTGAAACGTTTCTATGCAGCGCTCATGCTTTTTGCACTTTTCATCGCTGTAGTATTTCAGCATTTTGCTGTGATCTTACCGCTCTTTTTGGCCTACTTCGTTTCAATGTTCATCGAAAAGATGCTTTTTAACGGATTTAAAGTGAAAGCACAAAAGAAGATAGAAGCGATGGAAGACCTTATCATCGTGGGTATCACAGCGAGTTACGGGAAGACAAGTATCAAAAACTATATAGAGCATTTGCTCAAAGCCAAATACAAAACCTATGCCACACCGCGTTCTGTCAACACACTCGGCGGCGTGATGAAAGATGTCAATGATGACCTGCCTGCGGATACAGAGGTCTATGTGGTTGAGATGGGTGCAAGAGGAGAGGGTGACATCGGGGAGATCAGTACCTTTGTAAACCCTCATTATGTGGTAGTGGGTAAGATAGGTCCTGCCCATATAGAGTACTTTAAAACGATGGAAAACATCCGTAACACAAAGATGGAGATCCTTAAGACAGAGAGGCTTAAAGAGGCGTGGATCCATGAAAGTGCCAGGGTAAAACCAGAGTCGAACGTGCATACTTTCGGTACGAAAGAGAATTTGGATATACGTACAAAAGAAGCGGCTCCTGAGTATATTATAGAAAATGTCCAGGCAACACTGGAGAGTACAAGCTTTACACTCGATGGCGTCACGTACTCGGCTAGTATTCTGGGGGCGTTTAATGCGATGAATTTAGCTGCAGCAGTACTTGTAGCCAAAGCGCTTGGACTCAGTGATGCGCAGATACAAGAAGGACTTTCAACGCTAAAAGCGGTGGATCACAGACTCCAGCGTATCGATGCGGGCGGAAAAGTGATCCTCGATGACAGTTTCAACGGAAATATCGACGGGATGATGGCTTCCTTTGATCTGGCAAGTACCTACGAAGGGCGTAAAGTGGTGATCACTCCTGGTCTTGTGGAAGTGGATGATGAACTTAACGTGCAAGTAGCACAAAGGGCCAATGAAGTGTTTGATGTCGTCGTGGTGACAGGAGATTTGAACTATACGATATTTAAAGCGTATGTAGATCCTGATAAGTTGGTCAAACTTGCCACCAAAAGTGAGATGGAAGCGATGCTTGTAGAACAGACACGTCCGGGAGACCTGATACTCTTTGCAAATGATGCGCCGAGTTTCGTCTAAAGGATCAGGAGCTCATCCATTTTAAAAAGAGCTCATGGTGTGCACTCTTTATTAGGATGCCTTCGACACCATTTTGCTTTGCTTTGGTGACCGTAAAACCTTCTTTCACCGTTTTGAGTAATCGTTTGCGCACATAGCGGTGTATGGACTGTCTACATTCACCGGGTGTTGTTGAAAGGTTTGAAAAGATACGTGTATCCGTGCTTTTTTTCAGTTCGCCTGAGATAGGGTTACATCCGTCAAAGCCGCTTAATTTCATATGTTTTGCATCAAAATCCAAAATGGCTCTTGCTTTTCGTACCTCTTTACCATCCATAGTACGCACGTGCCAGTTCCCGTTAAGATCATCGAGGTCAAGTGTCTTCGTTTGGGCTGTGAGGTGACTGGTAGATAATGATACCAATAGTGTAGTAATAAGTGTTTTCCTATTAAACATTGATAACTCCCGAACTTATATAGTATAATGAAATTCTACATTGAAATGATTAACGGAGCGTGTATGAGAAGAATTTTATATGTTATTTCAGTAGTTTCGCTACTGCAGTCGACACTTTTTGCCACAGAGATCAAACTCACAGAGAAACAGGCCAATTACATCGCCCAGAAAGTATGGCAGAATGAAGGTGCAGGGCTTGACAAGTATCTGGTGCACTGGAACGAGGGTGAAGATTTTGCCTCTGTAGGGATAGGACACTTTATCTGGTTCTCTAAAGGGCATACAGAACGTTTCAGAGAGGTTTTCCCTATGGTACTTGCCTTTATGGAAGAGCGAGGTGTGGAGATGCCCGATTGGCTTGATTCCAAGACACCTCTTCCGTGGGATACAAAAGAGGCATTTTATGAGGCGAAGAAGTCACAGAGTAAAACGTATGTAGAGCTGTTCACGTTCCTTAAAAATACTATGCCCGAACAGGCAGCCTTTATGGCCCATCGTTTACGTGAGGCTCTGCCTCAAATGCTGGAGACCATAGAGAGCCCTGAAAAGCAGGAACGGATCAAAGAACGGTTTAATGCTGTAATGCATCATACAGACGGATCACTTAACGAAAGAGGGCTCTATGTCCTTTTGGACTATACTAACTTCAAAGGTGAAGGGACACTCAAGAGTGAACGTTACAAAGGTCAGGGATGGGGACTCCTACAGGTGCTTGAACATATGGACTCGGATGAACCAAACAGACTCAAAGCGTTTGCAGAGTCTGCCAAAGCGATGTTAAGCAGACGTATCAAGAACTCTCCCCCTGCACGCGGTGAAGAGCGTTGGCGAAAAGGGTGGAATGTCCGGCTGGATACCTATTGGAAATAGTTTAGAGTTCGATCGTATGCTTTTTAAACTTGTGCAGCTTTTTTTGCACTTTATGCAGTAACTTCTTTTGCTTCTTTGATGTCTTACTTAGGAGTCTCTTTTCAAGTTCACGGCAGTGCGCTATATTTTTTTTCTTGGCATTAAAATAGTCGTGCAGCAGTTCGTTCTGATTCACCATATCATTAAAGTCCCCGAGTATGGTTTGCAGTTTTTTACCCTTTTCAATCATCTTTTCGATCTTTTTTTCTCCAAAGATATGTTGGAACTCTTCAAGGAGATAACGAAGTTTTTTCAGTGATATCCTGATCTTATGGAGTTTTTTATCACTAAAGTGTTTTTCCAACGCATCTATCCTCTGTATGATCTTCAGGTGCAGATCTTTGATCACCCTTCTGGCTGTCTCCTCTATGGTGCCGGTTTCATTCTCCGGAGTGCGGAGTCTATCACTCTTCAGGGCAAGTCGGTAGGCATGCACCAAATCTTCAAATGCTTTTCCTTTGAACCTCTCTTCTATCAGGTGTTGTTCGTGCATTTGTTGTGCTTTGATATCTTCTTGAATGACATCATGGTCACTATCGACCTCTTTTAAACGATCTTTGATCACATCAAGGTCACGTTTCCGGTTCGTCTGTGTAGCAAGATCACTGAGGTTTTGATAGAAGTATGTCCATTGGTCTTCGGGAAAGAGAAAGCTGAACTCTTTTAAAAAAGCCCTGGATTTTCTGATATTGACTCTCAGTTGGTGCAGGTCCTCTTCATCATCATAGAAGAGAATACGTTCTTTGTAAAAGAGGATAGAGAGAAAAAATTTGTATAGGATGACGCGGAGCGCATCAATGGGTGAGAGATCAGGGATAAAATAGGTATCCAGTTCCTCCATGCTTTTTGCCTCAAGTGCTTTAAAGATGGAATCATCAAGTAGATACGCTCTTTTTATCTCTTTCATTTGCTTTCCTGGATAAGCACTTATCCATTTATTTTTTTAATTTAAATACAGAAGGATCTTCAACCCCTATAAAGATATTATAAACTGGACCATGCTCTCCGGAGATTTCGAATTCATGTTTAGAATCCAGGCCGAGGTTATTTGCATAGGATTCTATGAGTTCAACGACCTCTTTTTTTTTCGTAATGAACTCAATCACTTTGTCACCCTCATACCCTAAGAAACTCTTAACATAATCGATATCAAGTTCGATCGCGTATTTAATGAGACTCTTCATATCTGCTTGTAACATAAAAATCCTTTTTCCTAAATTGTAACATAATTTATCGGAGTTACATTTAACTTTAGGGAGTGAGCAATAGGATAACGATGAAGTCAAGCAACCCCTCATCACAAAAAAGATAAAATTTAAAAAAATATTCAAAAGAGACACTCTATATGTACCTTCAATCTTCCTACTATCTGGATCGTATCTCTAAATATGCAGGATCCATCGCAGCATTGCTAGTGGTTCTGCTTTCATTTCTGGTAGCTTACGATGCAGCGATGCGTTACCTTTTCTCAGAAGGTTCGATCGCACTTCAGGAGATAGAATGGCATCTTTTTGATGTGATATTTCTACTGGGATTGACGTATGCGCTCAAACATGACAAACATGTAAGAGTAGACATCTTTTTTGAGCGTTACACTAAAGAGGGCAGGGATATTGTACAGATACTCTCCATGCTCTTTCTGGTGATCCCTTTTTCCCTGGTTTTTTTGTCTGATGCCATAGAGATGCTGATACAGAGTTATCTGCAACATGAGATATCCAGTGATCCTGGCGGGTTGACACATCGTTACCTTATCAAGGGTGTGTTGGTGTTCTCTTTCATACTGCTTATACTACAGGCACTCAGTGAAGTGCTGAAAGCCTTTGGCAGACTGGAGAGTAAAAAAACATTGCTGCGTGTTCTGGGGATCGCGATGGTACTGGGCGGACTTGTTTATACGGCAGATCATTATGATATGGCTTACTGGTTCGATCCTATACTTCTGATGTTCGCTTTGACACTCTTCTTGCTCATGGCCGGTTTTCAAGTCGCCTTTGTCTTTGCAGGTGTGGCACTGCTTTTTGCCACGATCTCCAATGAAGTAGGGTTGAGTGTACTGGAGATGCTGCCCTACAGAACTTACGGTATCATGGGGAATGCTACACTGATGGCTGTGCCACTCTTCATCTTTATGGGGTTGATACTGGAAAAATCCAAGATGGCAGAAGGTTTGTTGCTCTCTATGGGTAAACTCTTCGGCTCTATCAGAGGCGGTCTGGCGATCTCTGTAGTGTTGGTGGGAGCGATACTTGCTGCAAGTACAGGGATCGTCGGTGCATCCGTGGTGATGATGAGTCTTATCGCACTTCCTTTGATGCTGAAACATCACTACTCACCGGCATTGGCTTCCGGGGCTATCGCTGCGAGTGGTACATTGGGACAGCTTATTCCTCCCTCTATCATTCTGATTATTCTGGGTGATCAAATGCACCTCTCTGTGGGTGACCTTTTTCGTGCAGCGGTAGTGCCGGGGATTTTGCTCATTGGCCTGTATATCATCTACATTCTTCTGATCTCATACCTGAACAAAGAGATCGCACCTGCGATTGTCTCAGAAGAAGCGTATGGTGATGTGTTTAAAGAAGCATGTAAAGAGATCATTCCTCCTCTGCTGCTCATAGGTGTCGTACTGGGTTCCATCTTCGCCGGTATCGCATCCCCTTCCGAATCGGCAGCAATAGGCGTTTTGGGTGCGATGCTGTTAGCATGGGGTAAAAAGAACTTCTCTTATGAAACACTACGTTATGCAGCGATAGAGACGGTCAAACTTACCGCGATGATCTTCATGATACTCATAGGGGCCACGGCGTTCTCACTGGTCTTTAACGAACTGGGCGGTGGAGATATGGCCATGGCATTCTTTGCAGGTGATATGGGAAATGTATGGATGTTCATCCTGATCGCCATGCTGGTGATTTTCCTACTGGGTTTCTTTATCGATTTCATTGAGATCGCTTTTGTGGTGGTGCCTATATTGGTTCCTATCGTGGCATCTTTGAGTATAGACCCAGTGTGGTTTGCCATACTCATCGCGATGAACCTGCAGGCATCATTTCTGACACCTCCGTTTGGTTTTGCACTTTTTTACCTTAAGGGGGCTGCAGGGAACAAAGTAACGACCGGAGCCATCTACAGGGGTGTCATACCTTTTATAGGATTACAGCTCTTGGCACTGCTTATTATCCTCGTTTATCCAGACCTGATCTATCTGTTCGGGAAGTAGCAGCATGGTGGATATGATGAAGTGTAGAAGAGAAAGAGAAAGATGACACCAAGAGAAGCGATCAAAATATTGGAAGATAGAATGAATGCATCGGTACTAGGGCAGGAGCATATCATTTCTAGATTGATCATGGGGCTGCTTGCTGATGGGAATATTTTGGTAGAGGGGTTGCCGGGTCTTGCAAAGACCAGGGCCGTTCGTGCGATGGCAGATGCGATCGAAGGAAAATTTTCACGTATACAGTTCACGCCTGACCTGCTTCCTTCCGATGTGATAGGGTCTCAATTGTTACAAAATGTGGAGGGAAAACAGGCATTCCATTTTCATCCGGGGCCTATTTTTGGAAATATTATTCTGGCAGATGAGATCAACCGTGCGCCGGCCAAGATACAATCGGCGATGCTTGAAGCGATGGAAGAACGGCAGGTGACCGTGGCAGGGAAAACCTATAAACTGCCTGCACTTTTTATTGTAATGGCTACACAGAACCCTTTGGAACAAGAGGGGACCTTCCCTTTGTCTGAAGCACAGAAAGACCGTTTTTTCATGCATGTGAAGATCGACTATGCGAAGATGGATGCAGAGTTTGAAATGATCAAAATGATACAAGAAGAGAGGTTCAGTGAACCTGCACCTCAAGCAAAGATCTCTCAGGAGTTGATCTTTGCTGCACGCCGTGAGGTTGCAGCAGTGAAGTTCAGTGATGCGCTTGGTCATTATATGGTAGAGTTGGTCTTTGCAACACGTTATCCGCTGAGGTACAGTAAACAGCTTGATGTGATGATCGATGTTGGGGTTAGCCCGCGTGCGACATTGGCACTGACACAATGTGCGCAAGCCAATGCATGGATGCATGGCAGAGATGAAATGACGCTACAAGATGTAAAAGCTGTCATCCATGATGTCTTTCATCACCGACTGGTCATCAGTGAACATGCCCTTCAGAACAAACGAACGCCTGAAGGGATCATAGATATTATCCTAGAGCAGGTCCCGTTTCCAAAGCGTTAGGTAAAGAGCCGACTGAAGAATGATCCTTTGCCAGCCAGTTTGTCTATGAGTTCAAAATAGTATGCTTCGTGTTTGAGTCCTATTTCGGGATATTTGAGTTTTTCATCTTTGAGTACGGCAATGGTAAAGGGTACAGAACGTACTTTGAATGCAGATGCGAGTTTAGGGTTACTCGAGACGTCACACTTTACCACTTTTACTCCATGCTCTTCTCCATATTTTTCAAGCCTTTGATCTATAAGTTGCGTGAGCATTTGACAAGGCCCGCAGGTAGGTGAGTAAAAGTCTATCAGGACCGGTTCCTCATTGTTCTTTATGATATTTTCATAATTTGTATCTGTAAGTTCCATATCTTATTGTACCTATACAATCTTTGTTTAGAGACAAATATCTTATCCTGCTCTTGGTTTCCAACGATGAGGTAACAGTTCGTCCAGGGTCATATATTCCTCTTCAGAGAGATAGACCTTGCTATGGATATTCTTCGTATCGATCTGAAATAAGAGTTCTCTACATCGTCCGCATGGCGGTCTGATGGAATCAGCACTGACAGCAACGATCATTTCGATCTGTGTCTCTCTGTTTTTGAGCATTTGGGCAATGGCCGAGTGCTCTGCACAAAACCCAATACCGCAGGCGATATCGATATTGATCCCCGTATAGATATTCCCCTGACTTGTCAAAAGTGCAGCAGCAACAGATCCTGCAGAATAATGATCGCTGCTTAACGTATATTCTCCGAGTATCTTTTGTGCTTCTTCAATCAGTTTTCTTGCGTTCACACCACCCCTTTATATGTGACATTCTACTTTTGTCAGTATAGCAAAATATTCGTACGATTTGTAAAAAGAAGAAAACAGAGTAGTTAGAGTAAAATATAACTATGGAAAAAGATATAAAAATAGAACTCAAACATACCACGGTGGAAAACTTAAAAAGTTTTTCAGAGATCCTTAACAAAGATATCAACACCATGCTTGAAGAGGCATTGGAAGAGTACTTTGAGTCCCAGCAGCAGAAACTTATGGAGAAAAATCTCTTCGATGAGAATGCTATGACGAATCTGGATTTCGATGAATTTTGGGATGATCTGGACATTTAGGTGAAAGAAGCACTCAGTGAAGCTTTGGGTCAGGATGTCAAGCATTTGGAGCTCCTACAGAAAGGTCAGATCGGTGGCATATACATTGCCAATGTAGAAGACCAACGTTATGTGGTCAAGACTTCTGAGCAGAGAGAGAAACTGGCCATTGAAGCGCATATGCTTGAGGACCTGTATGAAGCTAAGATACGTGTGCCTCAAGTGATCCTCTCTAAAGGGTCTTTTTTAGTACTTGAACATATCCAAACCATTGGTCAAGACAAAACGACACAAGAGTCAGAAGTGGCTAAGCTTTTGGGAAGACTGCACACTGTCACCAATGAAAGTCGTATGTATGGTTACTATTACGACACGACCATCGGTCCTTTCCCACAAAAAAATGAACAAACCCAATACAACTGGACACTTTTCCTGGGACAGATGCGTATCATGCCCATGGCACGGCACTGTTATGATGAAGGGAAGATAGCAAAACAGATGCTGGAGCGGCTGGAAATATTATGCCGTGACCTCTATAAGCGGATCGATATGACTACCATTTACCCTTCATTGCTGCATGGAGATGTCTGGAGCGGGAATGTGCTTTTTGAGAAAGAGGGGGCGTGTCTCATAGACCCTGCGATCTATTATGGGGATAGAGAGATGGAACTGGCGTTCATAAGGCTCTTTGGTACCTTTGGAGAGACATTTTTCAAGACCTATGGAGAGATACACCCTTTAAGTGACGATTTTTATGAAAGTAAAGTACCGATCTACCAGATTTACCCGCTTTTGGTACATGTTGCTCTTTATGGGGGAAGTTATGTTGGAGAGCTTGAAAGTACGCTCAAAAGGTTAAAGATATGAACAAAGGGAAGATAAGATCTACTCTCAAAGAGATCACTATAGCCTTGGTACTTTTGTTCATCTTGAGTCAACTCATCAGTTATATTCGTGCACCTGATCTTGGATCAAACCGGCTGCCCCGGATAGAATCAACACTTATAGATGGCACTTCCTTCAGTGCCCGGAAGGGGAAACCGTTGCTTATACACTTTTGGGCTATGTCCTGTCCTGTATGTAAACTTGAAGCCCCCAATATAGAAGCGGTATCAAAAGAGTATGAAGTGTTAACGATCGCT
>JBFEWI010000015.1:0-16435 GCA_041546475.1 Sulfurovum sp. | reverse complement strand
GAGATATGGAAAAATATCATCACTTATGGCATGGCTGTGTTTATCTTCTTTATGCTGTTCGGACTCTATCTTGCCAAACTCTTTTTAAAACCGATGCGGGATTCCATTGTACTTCTGGACAGGTTCATCAAAGATACGACACATGAGCTAAATACACCGCTTTCTGCGATACTTGCGAACATAGAGATGATGGATACCGATGTGATGGTAGAGAAGAATAAGACCAAACTGGCACGCATCAACATTGCAGCCAAAACGGTTTCTGTACTCTATAAAGATCTCACCTATCTTATGTTGGAAGAAGATAAAGAGAACCAGGATGAAGAGATAGAGATCAAAGAACTGATCTATAACAGGATAGAGTACTTCTCTGTTCTGGCACAGTCAAAACATATAGCGTATGATCTGGATCTCGAAGAAGCAAGGATCATAATGGACAGACGCAAATTGACCAGGGTCATAGACAACTTGATATCCAATGCGATCAAATATAACAAACGTAACGGTAAGATAGGAATACGATCAAGAGAAGGCATGTTGGTCATCTGGGATACCGGTATAGGTATCAATGAAGAGAAAATACCTTTTATTTTTGATCGCTATATGAGATTTAATAAGAGTGAAGGCGGTTTTGGTATCGGCCTGAGTATCGTGAAAAAAATACTGGATGAATATCATATCTCAATCGAGGTAGACTCAAAAGAAGGAGAGGGTACAAAAATGGTGTTACGATGGTAAAGCCTATTATTCTATGTATTGTCATGCTATCAGGAGTGTACGCACAGGATGCATATGAACGTCATTGTGTGGAGTGTCATAAAGAGTTACCTACATCACTACAGCGTATGTTCATGCGTTACCTGCTTGTCTATAGTGGTGAAGAAAATGTGAAAGCAGGACTGAAACACTATTTGAAATACCCTTTAAAAGAGATCTCTGTAATGTCTGACCTCTTTATAGACACGTATGGTATTAAAGAGAAAACCAAGTTGAGTGATAGTGAGATTGATGAAGCGTTGGATATCTATTGGGATAAATACAAGGTCTTTAATAAGTTGAAGTAGTTACACATTGACAAAGCTTGAAATATATATTGGGTATATTTAAGGTTTTTAATAAGATGAAGTAGTTACAATAACTTTGGATAAGGTTATATTATAAAGTAAAGGAAGAATGATATGAAAAGAATAGTCACTGTACTTAGCCTTGTTGCATTTGCAATGGTCAGTACGCCTACAGTTGCATCTGCAAGTGTAAAAAAAGGTCAAAAAATATACAAGAAGAAGGTGAGAAAATACTGTGGATTCTCAGGTGTGAGATTTGCAAGACACCATAATCAGGATGAGTGGGAAGAGATCTATGAAGATGGTGAATTTCAAGCAGAAATGAAAAGAATTTGTCCTAAATTACCTTTAAAGAAAATTAAAAATTCATGGTGGAAACATCTGTATGAGTTTACTTATGAATATGGTGAAGGTGGATCACACGTTCCGAAGTGTTAACCAAATGTAACTTCTTGAAGCAGTTGTGAACCTTCTGCTTCTTCTTTTATATACTTCACAATATTTTCACAATTACGTGATATTATACTTTTACCTAAACAAAAAGGATTACATATGAAGACTACGACAAAATTAGCAGTTGCTGCTTTACTAGGTATGACATTGCTTTCATCAACTGCATCTGCAGATGTGAAAAAAGGTCAAAAAATTTATCTTAAGAAGTTGAAAGCTCCTTGTGGGTTCAATGGTGTTAAGTTTGCACAATCTCATACACAAGATGAGTGGGAAATGATCCATGAAGCTGGTAAATTTGAGGATGAAATCAAAAAACTTTGTCCGAAAGTAAAAAAATTCAAAGCAAAATATATCCCGGATGTATATGATTTTGCATATGAGTATGCAAGTGACTCAGGTAACGTACCGTCTTGTTAAGGTATGTATCCTAAAAAATAGAGGTGGAGAGTCCGCATTGGGCGGACTTTCTCAATGTTAAACAAATAAACTTAAAGGAATTGAAATGAAAAAATTTGCAATCGCAATGTTACTTGCTGGATCTACTCTACTTATGGCTGACGGTGCAGCTGCTTATGCTAAATGTGTTGGTTGTCACGGTGCAAACGGAGAAAAAGCTGCTCTAGGTAAATCAGCTATCATTAAAGGTCAAGATGCTGCTAAAACAGTTGAACAACTTAACGGTTATAAAGCTGGTACACTTAACCAATACGGTATGGGTGGTCTAATGAAAGGTCAAGTAGCTTCTATGGATGATGCGACTATCCAAGCTGTTGCAGACTACATTGCAGCAATGAAATAAGTTTTAAACTTTAAGTTCATTCAAAAGCCTTTAGGCTTTTGAATGGAGCTATATTCTCTCTTTTAAAAATTTTCTCATCTTTATTAATTTTAATCTATTTTTCCCCGTGATAGAACTCAAATAAATCTTTGCGTATGATTACATACCGCTTCCGCATTTTCCTGTTTCACATTTCATTGGTTTAATATACATATTTTCTTCTAGAGTAAGATCTTTGGTTTGATTCATACTGTCACTTAAAAAATACAGACCAGTAAAAAATAGGAGTAAACTGGTCATTTGCAGTTTAGAGAATTGCTGTACTTTATCTTTGGGCTTGACTTCACAAACATTGCCTGGACAATAGAGTGGTTTGTTTTTTTGTATCTTCTGATAGAGTATGCATCCTATACATATGCCAAATGCTGTCTCACTAAATAGAAAGGTAATACATAACAGACAGATACCAATTTTGATCGTAGTCATAATTTCAAAGATCACAATAATGAAGAACATAATGACTGAAAGTATAAATCCGATACTCCATGCAAATCTTTTTTGTTTGGCACCCACATATTCCGGAGTTTGATTTTGTACGAAAAAACGTCCTATTATAAGGCTAGGGGCATAGTTGGGGTTGATAAATATACGTATAAAAAAGTCTATCATAAAAACTGTTACAAAAATTTTTGTAAAGATAAAATTATGTGTGATATATGAATTTACAAATGATGCGATAGCCGGTAAAAGCAATATGCCTGCACCAGCACGTGCTTCGCGCTCATTCAGTACAGGTACTTCATACCCCCTACAGATTCACCAAAATAGATATATTTTTTCATTTAAATAAAATTCCTTGTTAGTATTTATATAAGAGATTATAGTGTGATTGTGTGTATAGTGTGTGTAGCATTCTTATTCTTATTCTATAAAACCTATAGATTTACTTGACATTAAAAATTAATTTAGTTAATATACACTTATAAATTGAAAATAAGCACTTGTAAAAACCCTAGATATTTACATGGACAAGCATTGTACATTTTTTGGTTATTTTAGTCTCCCCTATATTCAAACTGAAAAAAAAAGTCAATGTTGTAAATGATTCTAGGGTCTTTAGAGGTGCTAATGATACAGTCAAAAAAATGTTACTTCAGTGAAAGGAAAGAATATGTCTCCAAGTTGCCCAATATCTACAAGAAGAGTTGATGCACATATGGTAAGAATGATCTCTTTCCAGGTAGCACTTTTTACACTTATATTTTTGTTCACGCAAGAGAGCTCTTTTGCATGGGTCATACTGTTTGATTTTTTGATGAGAGCATTCCGCCTGTCAAGCTTCAGCCCATTTGAGATGATCGGTAAGTTTGTGCTCAGAGGGTGGGGCGTTGCACCTAAACTTTGTGATGAATCACCAAAAAGGTTTGCTCTATATCTTGGATTGGTCACTTCGTTATTCATTGTCGTCTTTTATTTTGCCGGTTTTACACTATTTGCTACTGTAATTGCGGTTGTTTTATTAATTTGCGCATTACTTGAGACATTATTCGATTTTTGTATAGGATGTAAGATATACTACGCAATACAAATCGGTAAAGGTCTCTTAGGAAATGATAGGAATATCCAGTAAAACAATCTATGCGATCGCTGCACTTCAGGAGTTGGGTTCTATTCCCGATGATAAAGTCCTGAAGATAAAAGAGATAGCAGCCAATGCATCCATTCCACAAAACTTTTTGGAACAAATACTTTTAGAACTTAAAAAGCAGGGGCTTCTTACCAGCATCAAAGGTGCACACGGCGGCTACAAACTTGCAAAGAGCCTCAATGATATCACACTTAAAGATGTGGTGCTGATCCTGGAATCAGACATATTTGCTGATAATTACCAAACGGAGAGTCAAGCACTTAAACTCTTCTGGGATGATATTAAACAAAGAGTCTCAGAGGTGTTCGAGATACCATTGTCTGAACTGAAGAACTATCAACTCAAAGCCAACCAAATACTAAATTATTCAATATAGGAACCAAGATGAACAATACCACTGATTTTGACTATTTCAATACCTTGCTTGTCCAAAGTGTAGGTTCGAAGGTAGGACCTATAGCACCTACGATCACCCCGTCCGCTGCTTATGGCTACGAAAATGCCGAAGAGGCAGAGGGTATCTTTGCTGCCCAGGTCAATAAACCTCTCTATGCCAGGGTTGGAAACCCGACCAATGCCAAACTGGAATCTATCGTTGCGAAGATGGAAGGCGGATTTGGTGCTATTGCCACCTCTTCAGGTATGGGCGCGATCTCAATGGTATGCAGTGCTTTTTTATCTGCTGGGGATGAGTTGCTTTGTATCGGTGGTTTCTTTGGAGGTACCTATTCACTTGTGAACGAAACGTTGGCACGTTTTGGTATAACAAACACTTTTTGTACTGTAGATGATTTTGAACACATTGAAGCGACACTTCAGCGCGGGATCAAGATGGTTCTTTTTGAATCTGTCGGGAATCCAAGCCTTACACTTCCTGATATACAGCGTATCATCGATCTTTGTAACAAATATGAAACCTTGGTCATGATAGACAATACCGCGACACCGCTTCTGGTAAGACCGCTGGAGATGGGTGCAGATATCTCTGTGCACTCTTCAACGAAAAATATGTCCGGGCACTCAGCTGCACTCGGTGGAATAGCTGTTTTCAGAGCGGTAAAAGATGAGGGTGAAAAACTACTGAATCCAAAATACGCAGATGTACACAAGATAGTGAACAAGATGGGAGAGAAAGCATTTATAACTATTTGTAAAAAACGTGCCATTCGTGATTTTGGTATGACTGCCAATGCATTTGGTTCCTTTATGACCATGGTAGGGCTGGAAACACTCTCACTCAGGGTAGAGAGAATCAATAAAAGTGTAGCAACTGTGGCAGCACTGCTTGATGAGAAACTGCCAGAAGGGGTGAGTGTGAACCACCCGTCATTGCCTTCAAGCCCTGATCATGCACGATACCAGTCGGACTTTGCACAAGGGTGCGGACCCTTACTCAGTATAGACTGTGGAACAAAAGAGCGGGCGTTTACTTTCCTAAATAAACTGAATTATGTGATACAAACAGCAAACATTGGGGATAACAGAACACTTGCTCTGCATATGACCAGTACTATTTACAGTGATTTCAATGAGGAGACACGTAGATTCCTGGGTGTGCATGAAGGGTTGATCCGTGTCTCCATAGGTTTGGAAGACCCTAAGGTCATTGCTGAGGACTTTTTACAAGCAGCGAATGCACTGTAAGTTATTATCGTGAGATATACATTGTTGCGTTTTTCTCTTCTGTTCATCTTTTTATTGGTTTCACTTGAGGCCAACAGTGCACATGAAGGGCTTGCTTATCTCAACAGTATAAGAGAAAAGAGTGGCCTCATCAGGCTAAAGAGCAACAAGGCTTTAGAAAATGCAGCAGCTTCCCATGCCCGCTATCTCATGCATAATCAACAAAGTGGACATTATGAAAAAAAAGGAGACAATGCCTATACAGGCAGTAGCCCCTCTGATCGTGTGATAAAAGCAGGCTACCCTTCCACTTTTGTGATGGAAAATGTCTCTATCAATACAGTAGGTCAGAAAAAATCCATAGACAATCTTTTTTCCGCAATCTACCATCGTTTGATATTTTTGAATTTTGAGACAGACGAGATAGGTTATGGATCTTCGTCTGCCAAGAATAAAAGACAAGTAAAACAAGCATATGTTTATAATATGGGTGCTTCAGGTATTGCATCACTTTGTAAGAGGTCATTTACTTTAACCAATGGTGTTTATTATATGAGAGATATTTGCAAAGAAAGAGGCAAGATGGTACCTCAGTCAATTTTTGAAGCAACGAAAGATAAAATACGACGAAAAAACAGAGAGATCATACTCTATCCCTATGCTGAACAAACTGACATCTGGCCTGCATTCTATAATGAGTCCCCAGACCCTCTTCCTGGTTATAAGGTCAGTGGTTTCCCTCTTTCTGTACAGTTTAATCCTGCGTATTATACAGATGTGAAATTGAAATCTTTTCGCTTGTATGATAAAAAGGGAAAAGAGATCAAACAGACCAGGATCCTGAACTACAACAGTGACCCTAACCATCGTTTGAGTGAACTTGAATTCGTACTGATGCCACTGAGAAGGCTGGAGTTTAACACAAGATACAGTGCCGTATTTGAAGCTGTTGCCAATGGGGCTAGAGTAAAAAAACAGTGGAGATTTACAACTGCAAAACCTGAACAAAAAATATACAGGGTGAGTGGGAGTAGGACAACATTGACTGTAAAGGCAGGTACCACAGCCGTACTCTATATGGTACCCGATTCAGGAAAAGATATCTTACGCAGCTATCGTTCCAGAGGAGGTATCAATGCCTCGTTCCTGGATCAAAATACGTTAAGAGTAACGTTCCCTAAGAGACGCTCTTCAGGCAGGGTCAGTCTAGACCTTGGCAAGAAAAAAGTCTTTTTTGACGTACAGTAATCAAAAAGAAGCTTTTAACCCGTAAAAATAGTTTTGTAACTGCATCATGCCTTTCGTGGCAAACTGTTCCATAAAGCTTTCGAGTTTATCTTTTTCTTTCCATCTTGGATCAGTGACGTTGGCAAGTTTTTCCACTTCTGCTTTGGCCTGGCTTTTTACTCCGACATGGTCTATGAGTCCTACTTCTTTAGCTCTTTTTGCTGAAAATATATGTGCATCTGCATAGGCTTTTGCATGCTTTACATCCAATCCTCTTGCATCGGCGACATCCTGGATGAAAAGGTCATAGGTATCCTTGGTCAGTCTTTCGAGTTCAGCACGTTCTTCATCGGTCCACTCTCTTGTCGGTGTACCCGCTTCTTTGTAGGTACCTTCTTTGACTATCTGTGTTTTCACACCGATCGTATCCATCAGTTCCTCTATATTCGCACTCTCCATAATGACCCCGATAGAGCCTACGATGGAACCCGGATTGGCAATAATGGTATTTGCATAGATAGAGGCATAGTAACTGCCGCTTGTCATCATACCGGAAGCATAAGCGACCACGGGTTTATGCTCCTTTAACGCTTTGATCGCATAGGCGATCTCAATGGAAGGGGGAACCGCACCTCCGGGTGAATTGACGTTAAGCAGTACCCCTTTGATCTTAGGGTCTTTTTGTATCTCTTCTATCTCTTTGAGTATCACATCCGCATCCATGATGGGACCGGAGAGTTGAATCTCCTGCAGATTGGCAGGCTTTAACTCAGTCGTTGAAGAGGGCATAAACACAAGCAATACAATGAGTAAAAAAAGCATCCCTAAAAAGTGTTGTCCGATCCATTTGATCACTTTTCCTATAGCATTAAACATATTTTTCTCCTTCTATATAAACTTCTGAAACCTCTTTTGTATGTAAGATGGTCCACAGTGCCAGCTCTTCTGTCCTTTTAGGTATTTCAGGCAGAGTGATGACTGCAAAGTCCGCAAGTTTGTCTGCTTCTATTTTACCACAGTTCAGACCTAAGATATCAGCGGCATCTACAGTTACCGAACGCAGTAGTTTCTCGGAGAGTTCCTGGATATCGATGTTATTGTGCAGCATGATCGCAGCTTTGAGTTCATCGAAGATATTGAGTGAATCGTTGGAGCTTAATCCGTCTGTGGCGACACTAAAAGGAAGGGTAAGCTCTTCAATTGCAAGCCTCCCGCAACCCAGGTATCTGTTAGAGCGTGGACAATGGGCGATAGAGTGTCCTCTTTTCGCCAAATAGTCCAACTCCTCTTTTGTTGCCTGTACACAGTGTGTAAAATGTGTCGGATAGGTGTCAAAGGCATGCATGAACTCTTCGATGTTGGTGACAGGTGTGGAGGTGCTAAAGTACTTCAGAAAAAATGCTCTGAGTGTACCGGAACTGGATTCGAGCCATTCTCTTTCATCTTTTGATTCTAAAAAATGCGCACTGAGGGGCATAGTGTGTTGTTTAGCCAGGTTGACCGCTTTTTGTAGAAGTATCGGATGAACCGAATAGGGAGAGTGTATCGCTATGGCCGGTATGATACGAGCATTTTTATCACATGACTGTGAAGCTCTTACACGCTCCTGGAAGTCACCATAGAGCATGTCTGCATACATGGCATTTGAACCTATGAGTTCATTGAAAAAGACCACACGTTGAGGGGTTTT
This sequence comes from Sulfurovum sp., assembly GCA_041546475.1. GTDB lineage: Bacteria > Campylobacterota > Campylobacteria > Campylobacterales > Sulfurovaceae > Sulfurovum. The sequence continues at coordinate 7,952 of JBFEWI010000015.1, read as the reverse complement.
CTCACAGACTTCAAGTTCATTTCCAAAACTTGAAATGGCACCGAATGTAGTGATCCCTGAACGGAGCATATTCTGACACTCATGCAGCATCACTGCGTTGTTGCATGCACCCATAAGTTCCTCTCTATGCTCTATAACAGAATCAAGCCAGGGTTTGAAAGAACCGTACATCAATGATGTTTTATTGGCAGAAAACTCCAGATGCACATGGGTGTTGATAAATCCAGGATAGAGTACCGAATGCGGCTCGGCCTGGATGATCTCTGCATCAGGATAACGTTGAATGAGTTCTTCCAGTGGACCGATATCTTTAATGAGCTCTGTAAATGCAACGGCTTGATTTTGTACGTAGCCGTCTGGTGTATAGAGAAAGTCTGCATTTATTATCTTCATTTTGCCTCACATTTAATATATTTAGATAGAATAATACCTAAATTATATAAACAAGGTAAAAAATGAAAATAGTAGTGATCCAAGGTCCAAATCTCAATATGCTAGGCATCAGAGAGAAAAATATCTATGGCCCAATGAAATTAGAAGATATCCATGCACAAATGAAAGCATTTGCTGATCAGAATAAGACAGAGATAGAATTTTTTCAAAGCAACTTAGAGGGTGAGATCGTAGATCGTATCCAGGAGTGTATCGGTGATGCAGATGGTATTATTATCAACCCTGCTGCATATACGCATACGTCTATTGCTATTCGTGATGCTATTGCTGCGGTACAGATACCTACACTTGAAGTACACCTTTCAAACATTTACCAAAGAGAGGAATTTAGACATAAGTCACTGATAGCGCCGGTATGTGCGGGTCAGATCTCAGGTATGGGACCATTTAGTTACCACTTGGCAATGGTCGGTATGACACAAATGCTTTCAGAAGTGGCGGCAATGAGAGAACACCAGGCAAAAGCACAGGCAGCACAACAATAATAATTCTAACCCTTCCTCTCCTCCGAGAGGAGGGCTATACCCCATTTTAAAACCAAATCAAAAGGTCACTTATGAACTATATGCTCAAAGATGAAAATGCTATCTACTATGAATGCGGCTACAGTTGTGATAATGCACTTTATCTTTCTTTAGGAAGTGAAGCCTTTTTTATCACAGACAGTCGATACACCATCGATGCCACCCAAAATGTACAAGATGCAACCGTGGTGATCAATCGTGACCTTTATGGTGAAGCCGTCTCTTTACTCAAAAAGGCCCGGATTAAAAAAGTGATCTTTGATCCCAAAGAGTGGAGTGTAGATGGGTTTGAGCGTGTAAGTTCCCAATGTAAAGTAACGTTTGATCCACAGTTGGATTTTTCGCATAAAAAGCGAATCATCAAAAGTGATGAAGAGCTGAAGATACTTGCAAAGGCAGCAAAGCTTGGAGCAAAAGCCTTTAAAGCATTGGCCAAAGAGTTTTCCACAAACGGTTTTGGTGAAAATGAATTTACGCTCACGTACCGAGCCAAAGGTATTTTGAGTGACTTTGGTAAGTATGATCTGAGTTTTGATCCTATCGTGGCGGTGAATGCCAATGCTGCGAAACCTCATGCCCTGCCGACATCTAAAAAGTTAGCCAAAGAGAACCTGCTCCTGGTCGATGCAGGATTAAAATATAAACGTTACTGCTCAGATCGTACACGTACGGTACAGGCAGATAAAGATTTTATGTTTAATACAAAACAGCGTTTTAAGCGTAAGAAGATACAAAAAGCCTATGATACGGTGCTTAAAGCACATGACAATGCTATTAAGAAAGCACGTTCGGGAATGAAAGCAAAGAAAGTAGATGCCCTGACGCGTGATATTGTGACAAAAGCAGGTTTTGGAGAGTATTATGTACACTCAACGGGACATGGAGTAGGACTCGATATCCATGAAATGCCTTATATTTCTACAAAGTCAGATACTGTGATCGAGGATGGTATGGTGTATACTATCGAACCGGGTATATACATTCCTGATGAATTCGGTATCCGTATTGAAGATATGGTAGCCATGGTAGACGGTAAAGCTGTTGTCCTGTAGGTTATGATATGATAAGAAAGAAGATGGACGCCCAAAACACTTTGATCAGAACCAAAGAGTTTCCTTCTATTTTTTCAAGTCAAAGCGGTCACAGGGTGCTACTGGGGATCGGTGGGAATATCGGTGATGTCGTACGTCGCTTTGAACATCTTTTTTACTATTTTAAAAGATCTTCATTGCTACGAGTTATAGAGACAGCACCTATCGTGAAGAATCCCCCTTTTGGGTATACACAACAGAGAGATTTCTATAACTCTTTACTGCTTATAGAGACGTTTTTAAGTCCCAAGGCATTATTGCGTTATCTGTTGCGTGTAGAAAAAGTGTTTGGACGTAAACGTCTGTTTAAGGACGGTCCAAGAACATTAGATATTGATATCATATTTTACGAAAATGTCACAATGGAAACCAAAGAACTGACACTCCCTCATCCGGGATGGAAAGAACGCGCGTCAGTATTGATCCCATTATCAATGATGAAAAGGTAGAACAATCATGGTTAATGAAACATTTGTAGCTTCTGATCCAAAAAGTGCATACGAACAGGCCGTTGAGAAATATGGAGAGGTTGTTGAGCTTATTTCAGCCAAACAGATCAAATATGAAGATGGCAAATTGCGTTCTGAAGTATGTATCGCTGTACCTAAAGATATTTTTATGGAAAAGTCTTTTGGTAAGACCTCTAGCGAAAACAGTGTTTCTGAGAAAGAAGATGATACTGCACTATTAGAAGAACTGGGTGAACTGAAAAAACAACTCTCTTTAATGAAGGAGGAGATGTTGGATTCAGAAGATGAGAGTGTTGTTCAAAAAGTAAAAAAACTTTTTATCAAAAAAGGCATTGCCAAAATTTGGCTGGATGATATTTTAATGTCACTCATGGGAAGTAATATATTGGGTGATGCAACGCTTTTGGTCTCTTATTTGCTTGAAGAGATAGATGAGAGTCTGAAAGTACACCAAGAGACACTGGACGAGCCTAAGATCATGATGCTGGTAGGCCCAACGGGTGTAGGAAAAACAACGACTATTGCCAAGCTTGCTGCACGTTATGCCTATTTGATGGATAGACCTTATAAAGTAGGGCTTCTCAATCTTGACAGTTATAAAGTGGGGGCGTTTGAACAGCTTGCACACTATGCGGATATTATGCAACTTGAACATATGACGGTAGAGAGTGTAGAAGATTTTACGGAAGGTTTAGAAGCTTTTAGTGATTATGATGTTATATTGGTAGACACTGCAGGCATGTCACCATATGATACGAAAAAATTTATAAATACAGTTGAGTTTGTTCAGACCGATACGCCTAGAAAACTGGAGGTGAATCTTGTTTTCTCTGCAACGGTAAAATATGAAGATATGGATGATATCTATAATAACTTCTCATTCCTGGATATAGACTCTGTTATGATCAGTAAATTTGATGAGACGAAACATTTTGGAACGTTGTTGAACTTTATGCTATTATACAATTTACCTATGAGCTATTTCTCGACAGGCCAGGAAGTACCGGATGATCTTATGGTCGCTTCAAAAGAGTATCTTTTAGAGCAGTTTATCGGGGACCTGGATGAAGCATGAAACACAGGCGCTTCATTTAGCAAAGATGATGCAAAAGCATCTGTCCTATCCGACGTATGACCTAACTTTGCCACCTGTGACGGTACGAATTAATAAGCTTAAAAAACTAAGTCTGAACGATATTCTTCTTACAGGATTTGACAGCTTGGAACTGTTATTAATGGATGGTGAAACAATCTGTGCTAAAATACGGCTCAAACCTATGCCGAATAAGTATGGCGCAGAAATTGTGTATGTTGTTGAAGATACGATAAAACAACTTGATAATAAAAAATATAAAATGCTGAAGATCTCTTTTGGTACCTTGCAAAGCAAAGCGTTGGATATAGGATCTACGATAGATATCACAGATATGGATCTGAAAAAGGTAACGCTTATATCAGAAGGTAAAATGATCGCAGAAGGCTCTTTGGTCAATGTAAATGAAGAGATAGCAATACAAATAAAGAAAGTGAATTGATATGAAAAAGAAAGTACTAGTCGGTATGAGTGGAGGTGTAGACTCCACGGTAACATCCATACTCTTACAAAAAGAGGGATATGAAGTTGAGGGTGTCTATATGAAGCTCCATCAGAAACCAGGGTATCATGAAGAGAATTTTGCCAAAGCACAACGAGTAGGTGAATATCTGGGTGTAAAGGTACATTTTCTGGACCTGAGTGAAGAGTTTGATAAGCAGGTTTACAACTATTTTGTAGACAGCTATAAACAAGGACTTACACCAAACCCTTGTGTTATGTGTAACCGTACTATCAAGTTTGGAAAGATGGTGGAGTTTGCAGACAGTATCGGTGCGGATCATGTAGCGACAGGGCATTACATCAAGTGTGACGGTGAGTTCATCTATGCAGCAGATGATCCGAACAAAGACCAGAGTTATTTCCTCTGTGAAGTAAAAAAAGAGGTCCTGCCTAGATTGCTTTTTCCTTTGGGTACATGGGTGAAAAAAGATGTAAAAGCGTATGCAGCCAACATAGAAGTGCTGAAAGACTTTGCTACACAAAGAGAGAGCTCTGAGATCTGTTTTGTGGAAAATACGTATGATGAAGTACTGGCAAAGCATATGGATATCGATATGCCCGGTGAAACAGTAGATACCGAAGGGAACGTGGTCGGTACACACAAAGGATACATGCATTACACGATAGGAAAGCGTAGAGGGTTCTTTGTAGATGGTGCGCATGATCCGCATTTTGTACTTGACATCAAGCCTGAAAGCAATCAGATCGTAGTAGGTACCAAGGAAAAACTCGAAGAGCATGAGTTTGAAGTCAAACAGATCAACCTTTTTAAAGATCTTACAGAGTTCGATTGTATGGTAAAAGTACGGTATCGTACGACTGCAGTACCGTGTCACGTGAGCATCAGCGACGGCAAAGCCAAAGTGGTGTTAGAGGAGCCCGTCTTTGGACTGGCAAAAGGACAGATCGCAGCATTTTATGAAGAAGACAAGCTCATTGGTGGCGGAGTAATCTGTTAAACATTAAGATGAAGTGATGTAGAATATCATTGGCTTTATATTAAGGAATATTAAGTGAAAATATTGAGCGTATGATTGAGATAAGATCTTCTATATTTTCATTTAACGATTTTGGATATAATCGATTAATTCATTTTAAGTAGGATGCTTTATGCAACAATTTGACAGAAAAAAATCAGCTTCGTGTAGTCCACACTTTTTTATCATATTATTGATACCTTTTCTTTTTTTAGCAGGATTGGTAGCTGCGTATTTGGGTATATTCCCTGTGAATGTAGAGACACATACATTGGGTATCGTGGCATTTATATTTGTTGTATTTGTCTCTTTTGTAAGACATAATGCAAATTATGCTGTGTGCCATATGAGAGGATCTTTTGCCAACATGGAAGAGAACCTGCAGGCAGCTTTACGTGAAAACGCATTAACGATCATGGGAAAGACCAAATCTACCTTACATATCAAAGAGTTTATCACCGAGTATTATGAGGATATCCGTAATGACAATTTCGCTCGTGTAGCTCCTTCTGTCTTTCCTATGTTGGGTATTTTGGGTACATTTATCGCTATTGCGCTCTCGATGCCTGATTTTACAGTGAAAGATCTTAGTGCACTTGACCGTGAGATATCTATATTGCTTTCGGGTATAGGTACAGCATTTTATGCATCGATCTACGGTATTATGCTCTCTCTTATCTGGACATACTTTGAAAAAAGAGGTATTGCAAAAGTGGATAAACAGGTCTTTGATCTGGAGAAACTGTATGGACAGCGTGTATGGAAAAGATCTGAATTGATCAAGCACGAGCATATGCAGAATGAGCTGAAAGACCAACAGATCGTTCAGACACTTAAAGAGACATTCAATATGGATTTTATCAAAGAATTGAATGATCAGTATCTTAAGAATTTCACAACGATCGTACATGACACGACAAACAGTTTTACAAAGTTGACCGTGCATATGCAGGAAGCTTCTTCAGAACTGCGTGATACACTTGAGAACATTCATAGCCGACACTCAAGTGTTCATGCAGTGGCTGCTATGGAAAAAAATATCGAAGGATTCAATCAAAATGCTCAGAGTCTTCAAGAATCGATGGAACGTTTTGACGGATCGGTGGACCATACTTTTGAGAAGATAGATGAAGAACTAGGACAGGCTGTTGAAAAGCTTTCAGAATTTGCACGTATCATCTCTGAGCAAAATGAACAGATACTTGAAAACATGGCTACATTAAAACAGCGAAAAAAGTAAAAAGATGTTTAGAAACGACAAGACGAATGCGGAAAGCAATTTCTGGATATCCTATGCCGATCTGATGGCAGGATTGCTTTTTGTTTTTATTTTACTGATCGGTGCCATCGTATCAAAATCTATTATATTGAAAGCGGATCTGCATAGCAAAGAAGAGAGGCTTTCAAAACTCTCTGAAACCCTTGATGTCAAAGAGTATTCTTTAGCAAAGAGTCAAGCACTTTTAGCTGAAAAAGAGAGATTGTTGACTCTCCGTAATGCACGTATTGCAGAAGATGAGATCAAATTGTCCGAAGCAGAAAAAAAACTGCAGCTTCAAAATGCACGTATGGCAAAAGACCAGCAGCGTTTGGCTGAAGATGAAAGAATCTTCAAGCTTCATATCTCTGAAATAGAGAAGCTGAATAAACTCTTACTTGAAGCGAATGCCAAACAGGAGATGCTTAGCAATAAAATCGTTCTCGTTCAAAATCTATTGGATGAGAACAAAGATGATTTAAATAAAACGACACAAAGTTTAAAAGAGTATGAAGGAAAAGTACTGATGCTCTCTAGTGAGTTGAATGCGACGAAGAATACGGTAAAAATAAAAGATGAAAAACTCTTAACACTTCTGAATGCTTTGGATGAGAAGAAGACAAAGTATGATGAGCTGGTGGCAAACCTTCAGGCACAAAAAGCGAAGATCAAATCACTTACAGGTATCAAGCTTAAAGTCGTGGCTGCACTGAAAGAGGCACTGGGTGACAAGATCGACATCGATAAAAAGACCGGTTCGCTCAGACTGGCTTCTAACATACTTTTCGGAAGTGGAGAATCAACGCTGAAACCAGAAGCAAAGGTAGAGCTTAAAAAAGCATTTGAAGAGTACATCGGTACCTTGGTGACAAATCCAAGTATCAAGTCTCACCTTGATAAAATTATTATTGAAGGGCATACGGACAGTGTGGGCTCATATATCTATAACTTGAATCTTTCGCAAAAGCGTGCACTAGCAGTCATGGAGTATCTGCTGACTTTGCATTTCACGAAAAAGCACAACATACAACCGCTTATGATCGCTTCGGGAAGAGCCTATCAGGATGCTATAATAGTAGACGGTGTGGAAGATAAAGAAGCATCGAGACGTATAGAGATCAAATTCAGACTGAAGAATGAAGATGCGATGCATGAGATAGAAAAGGTATTAGATGCACAGTGATTTTGAGCCCGTTCATTTAAAAGAGGCAAATGCAAAACTGGACAAAGAACTGGTATCTTTAAAACAATCTCATGAAGAGAATAGACACCTTCAAGAGGATAGTGCTCAAACATCTTTATGGAATAAATTTATAGAAGTATTGAAAAGAATCTTTTAGTTTTAATAAAAGGATTTTATAAATAGATTCCAAGTTTTGACGTTTCTTCCTGCGTTGAGATCAAATTTCATATAAATTTCATACAAGTATCGTATAGTATGCTATACTAAAAATATAATGTCATTATTTGACCGAGAGAACAGAGGAATAATAAAATGCAATTCAATCATTTTTCCGCATTATTAGTGGTTGTGGGAATGGCACTTGCCGGTTGCGGTGGTGGATCAACAGCTACTGAGCCT
>JBFEWI010000197.1:0-3135 GCA_041546475.1 Sulfurovum sp. | reverse complement strand
TTTTCTTCAAGACCGGGCCTCGCGAACAGTGGGTTAAGATCTGCATCCGTATACTGCCCTTGTAAAGAGACTTCAGGAAGGTACTTTGCCCATGTCACTTTTTGGTTATAGTCTGACTGTGCAGCACGCAGCCTGTCCCTTTTAAGCTCCAGGTTTCCTTCACTGTAGTCTGTTTTACTCATCAGTTTTAAGCTGGGAAGACGTAAACTGCCTGGATCCTTATCACTTAGAAGGGAGAATCTCTGTTTTAGCTCCATCAGTGTCAGTTCCAGCTGAAGCAGTGCCGTTTCATCCTGACTTTTTTTCAAAATAGCCTGGTCCAAAAAACTGCTGTCAAGCAGACCTGCATCATAACTGTCACGCTTTTGGCGTATGTCGATCACATCATTTTTGATCTGATACTTCATTTTTTCTTGTTCTAGTTTGTTTTTTTTCAAATTGAAAAGTATGGAGACAGCATCACCTATCATCGTACGTTTTTGAAGCGCTATATCTGCTCTGGTTGCATCACGGAGTGCCTGTGAGTACTTGATACCATAATAGATCCCCCCTGACCTGAATATCGGCTGATCTATGATGACAGAGTACCCTCCGGTGATCACTGTTGTATCGGTAAACTGTGTCGAGAAATTCTTGTTGTACTGTAATCTTACCGGGTTCAACCAGCTCTTTGAAAGTATATCACTCTCAAGCTCATTGCTCTCCAGCTGATAATCAAAGATCAACTCTTTATTATCAGAGAGTATATCCCCCAATTCATCGGCATATATCAGTGATGATGCGAATAAACTACAAAGAAGAAATAGCTTTTTCAAAACGTTTAAATCCTTCATCCATTTCATTTTTACTGATAGTAAGACTTGGCAGGAAACGTACTGTATTGCGTCCGGCTTTAAGGACGATCACACCTTCGGCCATACAGTTCTTTATCACACCTGCCTGAACTTCAGCACTTTTAGCACGGAGCCCCCGCATCAATCCCAATCCTACTTCTTTTTCAAAGAGATGCGTATACTTCTCAGCCATCTCACTCAGTTTCTGAGAAAAGTAGACCAGAGTCTCATCAATGATACCATCATCATACAATGGATACAAGATATCCAACACTGCAAGACCCGCTGCAGTACTGAGATAATTCCCTCCGAACGTACTCCCATGATCTCCCGCGACCAGAACATCTTTATGTTTGGTCATCACTGCACCGATAGGCACACCGCCGCCAAGTCCTTTGGCTAAAGTGATGATATCCGGTTCGATCTCGTAAAGATTGGATGCAAGGAACTCACCGGTGCGGTAGACCCCTGTTTGCACCTCATCCACGATCAGCAGTACACCTTTCTCTTTGAGGTGTGTAGCGAGTTGTTGGATCTCCTCTTTCTCAAAAGGCTGAACACCGCCCTCACCCTGGACCAGCTCGATGAGTACTGCTACAGTCTCATCATCGATGGCTTTATAGACATCTTCGATACTCTTTTCATAGCTGAATCCTTCCGGATAGGGTGAAAAGTTCGGTGTATGGAAACTCTCCTGCCCTGTTGCCTTTACCGTGGTGATCGTACGCCCATGAAATGAGTGTTCAAGCGTGATCACTTTGTAACGTTTGTTTCCAAATTTCGTTTCCCCGTACTTACGCGCGATCTTGATCGCCCCTTCATTCGCTTCTGCACCCGAGTTGGCAAAGAATACACCCATATCATATCCGCTGAGCTCTACCATTCTCTGTGCCAGTTTTGCCTGGGGTTCTATCACTTGAAGGTTTGAGATATGAATGATGTTTTTTGCCTGACTGCAGATCGCTTCAACAAGTTTAGGATGATTATGTCCTACGGAGTTTACAGCGATACCGGAAGCAAAGTCAATATAATCTTTCCCATTCTCGTCATAAAGCGTAGACCCTACACCTTTGACAAAGTTCGTATAGTCACGCGCATAGGTTTGAAGCACATAGTGTTTATCTAGTTGTTCTAAATTCATTTTTTTCCATCTCTCTTAGTCTTTACAGTATTATAGCAAAGTGTTGTTGTATGACGGTTATTTTATCTCTACTTTAAGCAGTTTGGAAAATGATCCCTCAGGTGCCGGGATGTAGATCTCTGCACGGTAAGAAGAGATGAACTTCTCATCTGCTACCTTCCATACTTTATCGACTTTATACTCTGTTTTCACCCCATCAAGATAGACCGTTTTTTGCTCTATTTGATCCAACTCTTCAGGTTCTAAAAAAAGTACCAGCTTTGCTCTGCTCGCATCTACGACTGTTGCCAAAGGTGATCCTGGCGATACATAATCCCCCTTGCGTACCATGATCTCATACAGATACATATTCTTGAGTATAATAGATTTTTTTTCAATACTGTCTTCAAGCTGGGCGATCTTATACTGCATATCCAAATACTGTGTTTTTGTAGAAGCAAAACTGTAAAAAGCTTCGTCTTTTTGGGCTGTAGATGCTGTTTTCAACTTATTGATTCGATGAAAATATGACTCTTTTCGTTTTAACGTTTCATGAAGAAGGAGAAGGTTTTCATTGGAGGTTTTCAAATTGATTTTGTCCAGACGGTCATCCAGATAGATCACACGTTTATCCTTCACTACACTCCCTTCAGCTTCCAGATCTACATCCAGCACCAATGCACTGACCGCAGACTTCAATGTCACAGATTCATAGGGTTCAACTTTTGCATAATGTACTTTTGCAAAGATCACTAGTGGAGTCAATAATAATAGAAAAGCTTTCATTCACCATCTCTTTTTTCACTGATTATATCAAAATAGAGTTAAGTGCTGAATATGAAGTGCAAAGAAGTATCGACAGAAAGCATCTTTCCGTACCATTAGACTCTGAAAGCAACTTTTTTATATCTTTGGAAATACAAAAGTGTAAAGAAGAAGATAAGGCGCAACGATAAGCCGGGTTTTGTCGTGGGTAGTTATTTATCTAGACGTATTGTTACCAATACGTTCAAGCAAAGTATGAGTGCTGATCTAACAGCCTGTGAGACTTATACCATATACTTCTTGCTGCGGACAGGGTTTACCTAGCTGCCCATGTTACCACAGGCACTGGTGGGCTCTTACCCCACCCTTTCACTATCACCACCGAAGTGGCTACCTACTTTCTGTTGCACTTGCCCT
>JBFEWI010000222.1:0-2473 GCA_041546475.1 Sulfurovum sp. | reverse complement strand
GCGTTGGCAGAAACACATGGGCTATATACTCATACGGAGGGCTCCAAGCCACATTGGTGCCTCCACGGAGCACCAGATGGCTTTTAGCGTTGGTAAGTGCGAGAGGAAGCAGCAGTGTCTGCAGTATAAGCGTAACCGATCCGGCACTGCCTCTTTGCACAGCTTCGGTGACATCAAAGACGTATCTGTCCGCTCTCGGCTTGGTTTTGGGTTCAAACAGCAGTTTCATTGAGCCTATTTCGGCGCCTTCTACTTTTGCATCACAGATCTCGGCCAGTGCAAGCACGTTGGTCAAGTGCTGGGGCGCGAGCCCGGGATTCGGCCGGTTTTTACGAATGTTATGAATGGCTACAGCCCTTCCGGTCAGTGCAGAAAGTGTAAGAGAGGTCCTGATCACCTGTCCGCCACCTTCACCAAACGAGCCATCTATCTCTACCCGGGCTTTCATGCCTCGTTCCAATCGTACCTATGGGAATGCATAGACCATTTCACCCTGCCAAAACCTCTCAATCTCAATAAGCCCATCTATACCCTCTCTTTACAGGATTTGCATCTATCTATTGTATCTTACTTATCATCATAGCATCTATTTGCATAAGCATTAGTTATATGACATAGGTTTTGAAAAGAATACATTTTTGCTATACTCTTCATAGTGAAATATCGGAATAGAAAGAGACTTTGTATGTCAAAGTATGGACTGCAGTTGGTTTGATCCATTAAATGAACAGGAGTGACACATGACCCTAGAGCGAGTGCGGGAGTTTTTCTGCTGGAGTGCTGCAATTAGCATGGGTCTACTGCTTTGGCGGTTTTTTATCATGCCCTCTTTTACTTTGAGTAGTATGATATGGTAAGCATTGTAGACCTACTCAACAGGATACGGTGGGACAAAGAGTTCGCTAAAGGAGAGTTTCTCATCGGCTACGAAAATCATATGCTAGATCACTATGTCTACGTACCATTTGATGAAATTGTCTTTGAAGAGGGGAACCATTTCTCTTTTCAACTCATAAATGAAATGGGAGAATTCATCACCATTCCGTTTCACCGTGTCAGAGAAGTGTTGAAAGACAATGAGATCATCTGGCAGAGGCCCCAGCACACACCATAACCAAAAACATAAAATTTAACCCGTTCACGACGAACAGGTGATATGGGATATACCGGCAATTTCAAAGAACTCAGAGGGCTTTTCTCTATAGTATTTCTCCTCTATCTCTTTAGATTGCTCGGCATATGGCTTTGTCATCACTTCTTGCAACTCTTTGATCAGTGTATAGTCCCCATTGGCGGCTTGTTTATAGGCAGGGACAAGAAACCACTCGCGCAACGTGTATTTTGGGTTAATGGCTTTCATTTGCTTCGAAAGCTTTTCTCGAGATTCAGGCGTAGTGGCATCAACGAGCGATCTCCATTTTTCCAGCCACTCCGACCAGCGTTTTAAGATCTTTTCATTGAGTACGGCGTCACCGTAGAAGCTTTTAGTGAGTGGAGCAATATCCTCAGGTACCGTAGAGAGCTCGCGAAAGAAGATCGTATAATCGACAGAGGTTTCTATCATAAGTGTTACAAGTTCATTGAAGAGTGATGCATTAAAGGTTTGTAGTCCAAGCTTAGAAGCCCACATCTTTATCATCTGCCCCTGCATGGCTTGAGGAAATCCCTCTCTGATCTCATCCAACTGATCCAGAGCATCCTGATCAGACGCCAGCAGTGGTTTCAACGCCAGGCAGAACATATGAAAGTTACGCTCGGCAGCTTGCGGTTGATTGAGAAATGAGAAGTGCACGCCGCCACCCGTCCACGGCTGGTATCTCGGGTCAAACATATCGATAAACCCAAATGGCCCGTAATCAAGAGTGAATCCGCCTGCGGCACAGTTGTCACTGTTGAAATTTCCCTGGCAGTAGCCCACGCGTATCCAGTTTGCCACCAGTGAGGTGAGTCGGCTTCGAAACTCTTTTGCTAGCAGGAGCACTTTCTCTTGGATAGGCAACTGTGCATCGATGACATCACTGTACTCACGATCGATCAGGTGCAACACAATCTGTTCAAGCTCCTCCATCGCTTTTGGATGCTCCTTTTTACGGGCACGACGTCCGAAAAGTTCGAGTTGACCCACCCTTAGAAAAGAAGGTGCAACCCGTGTGGTAATAGCCACAGCCTCATCGATCATCACTTCAGGGTCTCTTGAGTATGACCCGTTTGTAAACCATGGACGCCTTACCGTCTCTGTTTTTGACGTGTACAGGCTCAAAGAACGTGATGTCGGCACACCCAGCGCATGCATATGCTCTTGTGCCAAAAACTCACGAATACTTGAACGCAAGACGGCACGACCATCAGCACCCCGGCAGTAAGGTGTTCTACCGCCACCTTTAAGCTGCATCTCCCAGCGATTCCCGTTGATCACCGCTTCGAGGATGGAAATGGCGCGACCGTCACCATATGCATTACCTGTTCCAAATGG
>JBFEWI010000116.1:0-5781 GCA_041546475.1 Sulfurovum sp. | reverse complement strand
TGTGTACCAGAAGCTTTTCTGTAGTCTGGAGCGACAAAAGCGATGCCTTCTCTCTGAGCCAATGCATCACCGGCTGCCTGTAGTTGTTTGAGCGATTTTTTAGGACTGGTAAGCAGTGTAGAGGTAAAGCTTGTTTCACCCATTTCACTGGCTTTTTGTGCAGAGACCTCAAAGCGTCTGTCAAAACAGACAGAACAGCGTGAACCTTTTTCGGGTTCATGTTCCAAACCGCGTACAGCCTCAAGCCAGTTTTCCACATCATACTCTCCCTCTATGAGATCAATACCGAGCATTTTACAGCTGCGTTTGACATCCAGGAGCCGCAAGTAGTACTCAGAGTAGGGATGAATGTTGGGATCATAAAAGAAGCCTGTAAGTTTTTCTTCCGGGTACTCTGTCTGGAGTTTTTGCAAAAAGTAGTGACTGTCGACCGAACAGCAGATGTGTACTAGCATGGTGTCTCCATTATGATTTTTGCGACATTATGATCTCTGCAACGTTCTTGGAACTGCCGTGAGAAAGATATGTTTTTAACTCTTCAGCTTTCTCTTTAAAGATCTTACGGTCGGTATTGTAGTACTCTTTGAGCAAGTTGTCAACTGTGACCTCTTCTTGAAGCAACTCTTTATGCAAGGTCGTGTTATTGTAATGGGTGAGTATGATATTGGCCAAGCCCACCTGTGTGATACCCAGAAGTTTAGTCCCTATGAAAAAGTCGACCTTCTTTGCGATGTAAGCTAGGGTAAAAGGTGTACCTATGAGTGCGGCTTCAAGTGTGGCAGTTCCTGAACATATGAAGGCAAACTCAGCACGCCTAAGGGCTTCATGGGTATCACGTACGATCTCAAACTCACGATTGCCTTTATAGAGCTTGGCTATCTTGTTCCTTGAAAAAGAAGGGGGAATGACAAGCAGAGGGCGGATCTCCGGGAATTTTCTGCGAAGTTCCAGAAAAACAGGCATCAGACGGCTGATCTCACTTTTACGGCTTCCGGGCATGAATGCAATGCATCCTTTTGTCTCAGCTTCAATACGGTGGACATCTATCTCATCCAGCAGCGGATGCCCGACATACTGTGCTTTATCTGAATTGTAATATTCCATCTCAAAAGGGAGTATACCAAGCAGTTTGTCACAATACTGCTCCAGTTTCTTTACACGTTTGGGACGGCTGGCCCACACTTGCGGAAGGATATAGTAAATGATCTCTTTATCAGGGTATTTCGCTTTGAGTTTTTTAGCCAAAGGAAGGTTGAATCCTGAAGAGTCCATTAAAAGTACTTTATCTGCCTCTTTAGCCAGTTCGACCATTTCATCCGCGACTTTAAAGAACCAGCGAAGCTTTTTAATGGCATCCACCACACCCATGATGGCCATTTCACTGATATCATAAAGGGGAGTGCCCTCTTTGATGGTTTTGTCAAAGATACCCAGCAGTTCAACATTGTGGGTATGCTTGAGGACCTCTCTTAAGTGGAGGTTTGATGAGGGTTCCAGGGCTGAGATGAGAAGCTTCATTGCATGTTTCCTTGTTTTGTGCTCATGATTTGCCTTTTTTCAATAAATTCATGCGGTGAACCATCCTGCCATTAAGAAGGCGCCTGAAGCCAACAGACCACCCAAGAGTGCATAAGGGAGCTGTGTTCTCACATGCTCCACATGGTCACACCCCGCCGCCATGGATGAAATAATCGTTGTGTCAGAGATAGGAGAGGAATGGTCGCCAAATATACCTCCGGAGATGACAGCGGCTATGACCAGTGGAATGTCCAGGTCCATTGTCGCACCCAAAGCCAAAGCGATAGGCATCATAATAGAAAATGTACCCCAGCTTGTCCCCGTAGAGAATGCTGTGATACTTGCCACTAAAAAGATAAGCAGCGGCATAAGCACGGGTGAAATGTTCCCTGTGAGCAGATGTGCCAAATATTTGGCAGTGCCAAGATCACCGATCACATTTCCTATAAGCAGGGCAAAGACCATGATTAAACCTACAGGTATCATATCACCTATACCTTCATAGAGTCCTATAAAATAGTTCTTATGGGTAAGTGTTTTGGTCGGTACATAATAGAGATAGATGAAGAGTAAAGTGACGATCACGGCATAGTAGACAGAAGTGGAACCCGAACCTTTAAAGATATCACCATTGCCAGTAAGATAGAGTCCTACAGGGACCATCAGAACCATGACCAAAATAGGTAAAAGCATTTTATAGGGTGTAGCCTCTATTTTAGTTTCATTCTGCTGCATAGTGTAGGGTACGGGGAGTGCATCTTTGATGGGCCCTAAATTAATATTTAAAAATATTACAGTCAGAACAATGGCCAAAGTAAAGAGCGAGTAAAAGTTGTAAGGTATAGAAGAGATCAATAAAGAAATACCATCACCTGATATCACCTGAGAGTCAATAGCCGTTACGATAAGCCCTAACAGTAGAGCACCCCATGCATTGAGTGGGATGAGAGAACAGATCGGTGCCGAAGTGGAATCGCAGATATAGGCAAGTTTCTCCCTGCTGACGCCATTCTTGTCACACAGAGGCTTTGCCACCGTACCTGCAACCAGTGCAGTGATAGATGACTCTATAAAGATAACCACACCAATAATATAGGCAAGCAGCATCGCACCTTTGGGTGAGTCAATTTTCTTGGATCTTTGGCTGAGATAGGCTACGAAATTGTCAACCGCTCCGCTCAGGGTAAGTAACCTGATGATGGAGCCGACCATCACAATGAAGAGAAGTGTTTTTGTGATCCAGGCTTCAGAGAAAAGTGCGATAATACCGTCAAAAAGAGCAATGAATGCATCTATGGGGTTATAAGCATTCAGTACCAAAAAACCTGCAAAGATACCGCCCATGAGTGAAACGATCACATCTTTGGTTATAATAGCTAAAATGATTGTCAGCAACGGGATTGCTATTGATACTATTCCATATTCCATAGAAGGATTATACCACATGAAGATTGTACTTGCACTATGTGTTACACTGATCACGCTACAGGCCCAGACAAAACAACTTTTGGTCGTAACAACAAAAAACTGGTCTACACCTGAAGGGACATTGCAACGTTATGCACTGCATGAGTCTGGTTGGAAAAAAGTAGGTGATGCTATAGACATCAAACTGGGTAGGAACGGTTTAGGATGGGGCATAGGGCTGCATGAAGTGCCAAAAGATGCAGAGATCATTAAAAAAGAGGGTGACGGAAAAGCACCTGCGGGTATCTTCAAGCTTAAACAAGCTTTCGGATATGCACCTTTTAATGTAAAGTACCCTTATGAAATCTACAAAGAGACCGACCATTGTGTGGATGATGTCAATTCTAAGTTTTATAATAAGATAGTCGACAGTACGCAAGTAGAGGTTGATTATACAAGCAAAGAAGATATGAAGTTCCCCAAGGACTACTATAAGTATGGTATTGTGGTGGATCATAACCATATTGATGAAGAGGGTGCCATAAAAGGTGCAGGCTCATGCATCTTTATTCATATTAAGAGTGTACCTACGGCCGGCTGTACCGTGATGCATGAGAGTGAGATCCAAGAGATCATCAAATGGCTGGATGCAGATAAAGATCCTCTTTTACTCCAAGGGACTGAAGGTCTTGTAACAAGTTTTTGGAAAAGAATTAAAACCTTATAAACTCATCCATAATTGTACATTTTATTAGGTTTCCTATTGAAGTGTATAAAATTATGTCCTGCAAACGTAGCTACAACGAATAACCTTATAAAATATTTGAGATTTTATGTTTTTCATTTTTTAGGGAATTAAGATAATATATAGTTAAGTGTATTCTATGTAAAAGAAGCCAGAGGAGGAGAAGTGAAAACAACTCTATTGAATAAAATCTTATTTGTTGTAGTGGTTATAGGTCTGCTCATTTCTGTGATTATGTTGACAAAATATTGGGATCAGTCTGACCACTATGACGGAATTGCCTCTGGTAATGGTAGACTGGAGACTACACAGGTTGATATCACTGCAAAGTATGGAGGGAGATTAACAAATATTTATGTCAAAGAAGGAGATATGGTTGAGAAGGGTCAGTTGTTGGCCAAGCTTGATACCAGAGAGCTTGAAGCACGATATAAGGTCGCACTTGCAGGGGTGGAACAAGCTAAAGAAAATAGAAATTATGCTCAAGCTGTAGTCTCTCAAAAAGAGATAGATCTCAAACATCAAGAGAATGATTTTTTAAGAAGTAAAGCACTGTTTGAAAGTAAGAGTATCGCTTTGGCTATGTTTGAAGATGATGAAACAGAATACCAAAGGGCGCAAGCAGCGCTAATGGCAGCGAAGGCACAAGTGACAAGCTATGAAGCAGCGATCAGTGCAGCAAAAGCACAGGCTGAGAGTATAGAAGTACAACTACAAGAGAGTAAACTCTATTCTCCTATAAAGGGAAGAGTGCTTTACCGTCTGGTAGAAGAAGGGGAAATGATAGGAAGCGGAGGAAATGCTTTAGTGGTTCTTGATCTTATCGATACATACATGACTATTTTCCTGCCTACCTCTCAGGTTGGCCTCATCGATATCGGTTCAGATGCACGTATTGTTCTGGATGCACTACCAAATACTCCTATACCGTCAAAAGTAAGTTTCATTTCACCTCAAGCACAGTTTACACCTAAGGAGATCGAAACAGCTACAGAAAGAGAAAAATTGATGTTCCGTGTCAAGGTGAAAATAGCTCCTGAACTCTTGCTGGGACATTTACATAAGATTAAATCTGGATTACCGGGCGTTGCTTATGTACGATTGAACGAAACGATGCCTTGGCCAGATTCACTACGTATGAGAGATAGAAACGGTTCAAGACCATGACTCCGATAGCATCTCTGCTTAATTTAAGTCATCGTTATGGAAATACTGTGGCGGTGGATAATGTGAGTTTAGATATTCCCAGTGGTTGTATGGTTGGGCTTATTGGCCCAGACGGGGTGGGAAAATCGACCATATTGGCACTCATTTCAGGTGTCAGAAAAATACAAGAGGGATCAGTCAAAGTTCTTGATGGAGACATGAGATTTAAAAAACATAGGAGTAAAATAGGCCCTCGAATTGCTTATATGCCTCAGGGGCTTGGAAAAAACCTTTATATGTCTCTTTCAGTGGAAGAAAATATTGATTTTTTCGGCCGTCTTTTTGGACAAGTAAGGGGTGAGCGTCAAGCTAGAATAAATGAGTTACTTGAAAGTACGGGGCTTGCACCTTTTCGTGATCGTCCAGCAGGTAAATTATCAGGTGGTATGAAGCAAAAACTTGGACTTTGCTGTGCGCTTATTCATGACCCGGATCTACTGATTCTGGATGAACCGACAACAGGAGTAGATCCACTTTCACGCCGCCAATTTTGGGAACTGGTGGAACGTATGAGAAAGCGTAGGGAAGGAATGAGTGTTATTATTGCATCAGCCTATATGGAAGAGGCGGAGCGCTTCGATTGGATAGTTGCGATGGACGATGCAAAGCTTCTGGCTACAGGTACGCCGGATGAGTTGTATAAAAAGACCAGTACCGATAACCTCGATGATGCCTTTATTGCTTTATTGCCTGAGTCCAAGCGCCGAGGATATAAAACTCTTGTCGTCCCGCCACGGACCGATATCATGGATGAGAACAGAGAAGAAGCTATCATGGCAAAGGGACTTACGATCCGCTTTGGTGACTTTACTGCTGTAGATGATGTGAGCTTTAGTATAAAGCGTGGAGAGATCTTTGGATTTCTTGGTTCCAACGGCTGTGGTAAAACGACAACCATGAAGATG
>JBFEWI010000072.1:0-8152 GCA_041546475.1 Sulfurovum sp. | reverse complement strand
CATGCTCTTCCGTATCAAAATCCGTATCCGTATCAAAAAAAGTATCTTTGTCTATCGGTTCTGTCTCTTGAGTGGATTCAAAGAATGTATCTGTTGAAGTCTCTTCAATATCCAATGCAGTATTGTCAGTCAGTACTTGCTCCGCGTCAATATTGAGAAGGGCATCAAAAGCACTATGGTCCACCTGTTTTGTTCCCACTTGTGTCTCTTCTTGTGTCTCTTCTTGTGTCTCTTTTGGAAGTTCATCCAGAATAAAATCATTCACATTGAACTCTTGTGGTCTTTCTTCTCTGCTTGATGTGACAAAAAGATCGAACTCGTCTATGATAGCTTGCTCTTCTGCTGCCATAACAGCTTGAGCCTGCTGTGAGGTTCTTTGAAGAATATCCTCGGTAGGTGTTTCAATATATTGGTTAATAAGACCTTGTGCTTTTGCATAGTTCTCTGCTTGAATTGCTTTAATGATCTCCTGGATCTTCACATCTGTTTTAAGCAGTCCCAACTTTAAGATCTGAAGCTGTATGGTCTCTACATCAGTGATGGAAATAGCATGGTTAATGATGCTTAATCTTTTCTGCGTCTGATTCATATCAGGTATCCTATATTAAATAGTATTTGAAGGAGTATAACAAAAGTATGCTTTACAGAAGTATTGACACTTCGACTGTGGCTATGGCCAGGACTCTTTCTAAACGATAAAAGAAGGGAAAAATCTTTTACAGGTTTGCTGATAAAGCCAACAATCTGCAAGAGTTTTCCAAAATGGAAATCTTCTTCGCCATCTCCGTGATATCCCTGTCGTAAGAGATCAGCCCAAAACCTTTGATAAGAAGCAGATGTGTGTCATGTTTTTGGAAAAATTTTGGGATCTCGTAGGGTGCGCGCTCCATCCAGTCATCTATGTTCTTGGGATCATATACGATGATCTCACCCAGGACTTTTTGTCCGAAGTAGTCTTGCGGAGAGACCTTCCCGTGTTTGAGCGAGTATGCGGTCGCATAAGGAGGCATCGTGTAACAGACATATTTTGCATTGGGGATGGTTTTATAGATATGTTCATGGATATGTACATCAGGATTTGCCATACTCCAGCGGTAATCTCTCTTTTGACAATCAAGTTTGACAAGTGAATCTTCTGTAAATTCATCCAGGATCGTATCTTTAGAGTTGATGATAAATCCGCTGCTGCTTACTCTTGCCGAGATGGAGCCATGATAGACACCAAAGAAGTTTTTGTTAAACAGAGAGAGTGACACATGTTTAATGTCTTCAATGAGATGTTTATCTACCATTTGGGTAACCTTTAGTTAGGAATATTTCGGTATTATATCATTAAAATAGTTGAACCCTCTGAATAACCTGGGCGACCATGACGGGTTTTATCTAGAAGGTTCACTCAAACAATTTAGCCATGAAGGAAATAGATGGAAACACCTCACATACCTGTACTTTTAGATGAAGTCTTGGAGAGTTTTAAAGATGTGGGTGATGGCTATTTTGTTGACTGTACACTGGGATACGCAGGACATAGTTCTGAAATACTGGCCAGATATAAAAACTTGAAACATATAGGGATAGACAGAGATGATGAAGCTTTGGCGTTTTCTAAAAAACGGTTGGCACCTTATGAAGGGCGCAGCAGACTCTACAAAGGTACATTTGCAACCGTCTTCCCTACATTGCAGGAAAGTCCGATCGTAGCGGTATTGGCGGATTTCGGTGTCTCTTCTTTGCAACTGGACAAAGAAGAGAGAGGTTTTTCTTTCAGTTCTGAAACACTGGATATGCGAATGGATGCATCCTCACCACTCTCAGCGTATGAAGTGGTGAATGAATACCCTAAAGAGAAACTCGAATATATCTTTGATACATACGGTGAGATACGTTCATTTAAAAAATTGGCATCTGCAGTAGTTGAAGCAAGGGCACAGGCACCCATTGACTCGGCCAAAGCATTGAGTGAGATCGCAAAAACGGTGATCCCTTCAGGAGGTAAGATACACCCTGCAACTTTGATGTTCCAGGCGATCCGTATAGAGGTCAATAATGAACTGGGTGAAATAGAGGGACTGCTTGATGCTTTGGAACAAAAGCATGTAAAAGGGGAAGTGGTTTCTCTTATCTCATTTCACTCCCTGGAGGACCGTCTGGTGAAGAACCGTTTTAAAAAATGGGCACAAGCGTGTATTTGTGATCCTCAGGCGATGCGCTGTACCTGTGGTAAAAACCATGCGTTGGGTAAAGCATTCTCTTCCAAGCCTGTGACCGCAAGCAAAGCGGAACTCAAAGTAAATCCCAGAAGCAGGTCTGCAAAACTGAGAAGTTTCAGGTTTAAAAAAGACAGTGATGATGGCAGGTAAAAAGAAGAAACTGAAGCCTAACGGTATTACGTTTGGCATGGCAGCGGTGATATTGATGTCAATAACTATTGTATTGATATTGACAACCATTAAGATCTACTTGAGCAATCAGATCTATTATGAGAGTAAGGTTGTGAACAAAATGACACGTGAGGTTTCCGTACTCAAAGCAGAAAATGTCATGCTTAAACAGAGTGTAGAGGCATTGAAGTTCAAGAACAGGGTCACAGATACGATCTTTGTCATACAAGACAATTGACAATGGGGTTAACACAGTATGATACGTAGTTTTATTCGTTTTGCCGTAGATAAGCCTATCATCAACCATATTTTGATGGTTTTCATGTTGCTGCTCTCTGTTTTTGCCTATCAGAACATTGCCAAAGAGATATTTCCTCCTTCGACCCTAGATCAAATATCGGTGCAGGGTGGATATGTCGGTACAAGTGCGGATGTGTTGGACAAAATGGTTGTCACCAGTATAGAAGATGAGCTCAAAAGTCTTCCTGAGATCGATACCCTTTATACCAGTATACAAAACGGCAGTTTCAGTATCAATGCCGATATTAAACCGGGCAGTGATACGCAGTTGGTCCTTTCGGATGTGAAAGATATCATTTCAAAAACAAGACGTGACCTTCCTGCCGATATGGATGAGCCTATCGCACGCATTGTGGTACATGAATATCCGCTTCTGCTTGTAGCAGTTTCAGGTGATGCAGAGAAAAAAGCACTGATCGACGCGGCAGATGCCCTTAAAAGTAAACTGGCACTGATCCATGACCTGAGCAGTATAGAGATACGTGGTGACACGGATGAAGAAGTGATCATTACCCTGGATCAAAAAAAGCTGGATGCGTATGGTCTGGATAAATCCGGAGTCTATCAAGCTATTTCAACACTGTCGAGCATTTTTCCTGCCGGAACACTTGACGGTCAGGGTGACCACCTCTATATCTCTACGATCAATGGTGAGAAAAGTGCTAAAGCGTTAGGAGAAACGTTGTTGAGCGTAGGCGGAAAAAGTTTCCGCCTCGAAGATATAGCAGAAGTCTATTACGGTTTGGGTGATCCTACACAGATATCACACTATAATGGCAAGCAGAATATCTCTTTAAATATCAATAAAAGCAAAGAGGGTAATGCCATTGCCTTGAGTAAAGAGATACGTAAAATACTTGCAGCATTCAATGAAAAATATGAGCATGTTAAATTTGAAGCCTATACGGATACTTCCATCTGGGTCAAGAACCGTTTGAACCTTGTCTCTTCCAATATTCTGTTCGGGCTTATCCTGGTCTTTATGGCCCTTTTCCTCTCTGTGAATATGCGGATCGCATGGGTGGTCGGTATCGGGATACCGGCCAGTTTCATCATTACGCTTATCATCATGGAGATGATAGGCTACAGTTTGAATATGCTGACGCTGCTCGGGGCACTCATCGCTCTTGGTATGCTGGTCGATGAAGCTATTGTTGTAGCGGAGAATATCTATAGGCATATGGAGATGGGAAAGACGCCAAGAGATGCTGCTATAGAGGGTGCACTAGAGATGTTTCCTGCAGTACTTACAGCAACACTGACAACGGTCTTTGCCTTTTTACCGCTACTGATCATGAGTGGTAAAATGGGGATGTTCATGCAGGTTCTTCCTGTCATGATATCGGTACTGCTCATCTCCTCTTTGTTTGAGGCATTTTACTTTTTGCCGCTGCATTCCAAAGAGTTCTTTGCTATGGGTACCTTTAAAAAAGAGAAACATGAGGGAAGTTTTTGGAAAGGCTGGGTGAAATGGTATCAAGGGTTTTTGGGAAAACTCTTAGATCATAAGAAGTGGTCTCTTGCGATCGTATTGATACTGATCATTTTAGGGACTTTGGGCATGGTAAAAATTACCAAGTTTCAGCTTTTCCCTGAGTTCGATGCACAGCAGGTCTATCTGAACGGAAAGGTAAACATCAACAACGATCTGCAAGATACTGAAGTCTACGTCACACAGATAGAGGAGGCACTCTTAGAGATACTGGATGAAAAAGAGATGGATTCAGTGACTTCGGTGATAGGATTTAAGTTTAATAAAGATCAAAGTTTTGAGCTAGGAGAAAACCTTTTCCAGATCTTTATCAATCTACATGAAAAAGCACCTGAAAACTTTTTTGACAAGTACATTAACCCCATATTTTCTTTGGAGTATGATGGCAGTGATATGATCAGAGAGAGACTCTCCCAAGAGATCGCCAAAGAGATACAGGAACGCATTGTTCCTAAATTCAAAGCACAAGAACTCCATGAGGAAAAACTCTATGAAGAATTCAATGTCTATGTGCAGCAGGCAGGTATCGTAAGTAACGATATAGAGATCGGTTTTGAACATCCCGATAGAGACAAAATGTTGGCTGCCATGAAAAGCGTGGAAGCAAAGCTTGACAGTATCAACGGCGTGGAAGATATAGCAGACAATGCCAATGAAGGAGAACGTGAACTCAAGCTTCGTGTCAATGAGTACGGACAGCAGTTGGGTTTCAGTGAAGGGTATGTGACTTCTGTATTGAGGGGTGCTTTTCTCAAGGCTGAATATGCAAAAATGTTCAACAAAGAAGGCTTGGTCAGAGTAAAAATAGAAGATCTCTATAAAGAGGATGCGTACGCTATAAGAAACTTTCAACTGACGACCCCTGATGGGCAGAAGGTGGTACGGCTTTCGGATATCTGCGATTTTACCTATCAAAAAAGTTTTGTCAAAATATTTAAAGAGGATGGTGAAAAGGTACGTTCACTCTATGCAAGAGTGGAAAAGAAGATCATTACTCCTGTTGAGGTGATGCAGCAGTTAAAACCGCTTTTGGATGAGATACAAAAAGAGGGGGTCAAGATCATTATCAAAGGGGAAGAAAAAGAGAATGAAAAGTTGAAAAAAGAGCTTGGACAGGCGTTGATGATCGCTCTATTTCTGATCTTTATCACTTTGGTCTGGATGTTCAACTCTCTGGTCTTACCATTAATCATACTGACAACGATACCACTTTCTCTGTTTGGTGCTCTGGTCGGAAGCAAACTCATGGGTATACATATGACGATGCCCGGTATGATGGGAGTCATAGGACTTGCCGGCGTTGTGGTCAATGACGGGCTTATCATGCTTGATTTCATCAAAGGGAGTAAAAATTATGCCCAGATACAGGAAAAAGCAGGGATGAGGCTCCGTCCTATTCTGCTTACTTCCGTGACCACCGTACTGGGTCTCTCCTCTTTGATGTTCTTTGCTTCAGGGCAGGCACTGATACTTCAACCCATGGCCATCTCACTAGGTTTTGGTATCGCGTGGGCAACTGTGTTGAATCTTTACTATGTGCCTTTGATGTATGCCGTGATATATCGGGTAAAATAGGTAGTTAAAAAAGATTAACATTATTTGGCTATAATTATTGACTTTTATATATAAATTAGGATAGAACCGTGGGTAGCATCATTGTGACTCACGGTAAATAAGGACCGGTATACGTGCTAAGCGCTGTTGAGAGAAAAATAGAACAATTTATAGCTGACTTGGATGATAAAGAGGTAAGTGGACTTTATGCTCAATTGCCTCATGGGAAAAGATTGCGTGCAAAGCTCATTTTGAAAATAGCAGGCAACAGTCTTTCTGTTGTGAAAACTGCTGCTGTCGTTGAGATGATACATGCTGCAAGTCTATTACACGATGATGTAATAGACGATGCCTATACGAGACGTTCAAAACCTTCTCTTAATGCACTCTATGGCAATAAAACTGCTATCATGCTTGGTGATGTCCTGTACTCAAAAGGTTTCTTGGAGTTAAGTCATATCAGTACGGATGTGGCTAAGATGATCTCCAATGCCGTTGTCCAGCTCAGTCTTGGAGAGCTCAAAGATGTTTCACTCTCAAAAACATTCAACTTGGACAAAGATGTCTATATTGAAATGATCTATCAAAAAACGGCTTCTCTCATGGAGGCAAGTGCGGGTGCTGCAGCCCTGTTGGCCGGAAAGTCCAAAGAGGCCTATATGACATACGGTAGAAACCTTGGTATCGCCTTTCAAATGATCGATGACCTTCTTGATATTACCTCTGACAGTGCGACTTTGGGTAAACCCGCTCTGCATGACTTCGAAGAGGGTAAGACCACACTGCCGTATATCTATCTGTATGAAGTCTTGGAGAGTGATGAGAAGGAGAAACTCAGATCACTGCATGCAAAAAAGCTCTCTGCAGAAGAACAGCTCTGGATCAAGACAAAAATGAAGGAACACCACGTGATACAAAAAAGTTATCAGGAAGCCAAGCTACTGATAGAAGAGGCGATCACACTGATGAATGAAAAAGGTGAAGATGCACTTTCCAATATCGCTATGCAGATGATAGAAAGGGATTTTTAATGTATTACCAAGTGATGAGTTTTTCGCACAAAAACTGTGATCAGGGTATGAGAGAGAAGTTGGCATTTGCCAATGATGAAGAAAAAATCGAAATGCTCAATCAGCTGGTTGAATTTGAATTTATCCATGAAGCATTCATTGTCTCCACCTGTAACCGTGTTGAGATAATATTGGCAACTCGTGACAACTTTTCAAGTTATCACACGATCCTGGGACTGATGAGTCAAAAGAGCGAACTGAATTTTTATGAGATCAAATCTGCAGGAGTACGCTATGATGATGTAGAGGCGGTACAGCATATTTTTTCCGTGGTCTCTTCACTGGACTCTCTGGTCATAGGTGAATCCCAAATTACAGGACAGGTGAAAGAGGCATTTATGCTCTCTCATCAAAACGGTACGGCCGGACGAAAACTCAACCGTATCATCTCCTATGCCGTGAAGTGTGCTGCTGAAGTACGCAATGCCACAAATATTTCTCAAAATCCTATTTCGATCGCTTCTGTTGCCGTGGCACAGGCACATAAACTTTTGGGTGACAGTATGGCAGGGACGACAGCTATGGTAGTCGGTGCAGGTGAAATGGGTGTATTGGCCACGAAACATCTGCTTAGAGCAGGCTGTGATGTGGTAATGCTGGGAAGAGACCAGGAGAAAGTTGAAGCACTTGCCGAGACCCTGGGTGAAAATGTCAAAGCAGCCACCATGGAAAAACTTCCAAAGTACTTGAACCGTTACCGTCTGCTTTTCACAGCAACTTCAGCCAGAGAACCGATCATTACCCAGGATCTCATAGAGAATGAAGCCCTGCCAAGACTCTGGTTTGACATGGCAATTCCAAGAGATATCGAAGATATGGCGTTGGAGAAATTACAACTTTTCCGTATTGATGACCTTCGTGCCATCTCTCAAGACAATCATGCACTGCGTGAAGAGCAGGCAGTAAGAGCAGCTGAGATCGTAGAGAGATATAAGGAAGAATTCTATGCATGGCTTAGAGCACTCTCTATAGAACCGGTGATCAAAGAGATGAGAGAACAGGTGAATGACGCTATAGACGCTGAAATGCAAAGGGCCCTTAAAAAAGGTTTTGTACCTGCAGAAGCCGAAGCCAATATGCGCAAAATGGCAGAGCAGATGTTCAAACGTTTTTTACATGCACCGACACAGAATCTCAGACACTCTTCAACAGAGAAGAAAAATGCGAACTGCATAGAATCGATCAAAAAAATGTTCAATATAGATACAGAGAACATTGACCTGAAACAGTATAAAAATGACCATCATACAAAAGGATACAACGCGTGAGATTTTCAAGATTATTAATCCCTACAACCAAAGAGACACCCAATGATGCAACATTGGCAAGTCATATCTATCTTATCAGAGGTGGAT
>JBFEWI010000315.1:0-1270 GCA_041546475.1 Sulfurovum sp. | reverse complement strand
TTGATGAGTACATCCAAAAAGCCATAGAACTAGGTATAGATATTTATGGGTTTTCTGAACATGCACCTATGGATTTTGATCCCCACTACCGTCTTGCATTTGAAGAGATGCAAGCCTATACCGACGATATTTTAGGTGCCAAAGAACGATACAAAAATGATATCGATATACTGTTCGGTTATGAAGTAGATTACCTTCCAGGACACATGGACGATCGCGTTTTGCATGCAAAAGTAGACTACCTGATAGGCTCCGTACACTTCATAGACAAATGGAGTTTTGACAACCCTGAATTTATCGCCGGATGGAAAAACAAAGATATAGATGAGATATGGCAAGCTTATTTTGAAGCTACAGAAGCGATGGCAAGATCCGGGAAATTTGACATTGCAGGACATCTGGATCTTATCAAGGTATTTAAGTTCATGCCTAAAAAAGATATAAGACTCCTGGCAAAAGATGCACTTCACGCCATTAAAAAGTCCAATATGGTCCTTGAAGTCAACACGGCCGGGCTTCGAAAACCTGTTGGTGAACTCTACCCGTCACGTGCATTACTCGAAGAAGCGTATGCACTTGATATCCCTATTACCTTCTCTTCCGATGCCCATTCGGTTGAACAGATAGGATTTGGATATGACATTGCAACCGCTCAGACAAAAGAGATCGGTTACACAAAAGCTGCTACTTTTGAAGGCCGAGATCGACAATTGGTTATTTTTTAAGCACAAACACTGATATAACTAATTGTTTTATGGATACAATATAGAAAATTTTAATTTAGGAGTAATTACATGGGTAAATTTGTGAACAACACAGATGAGTTTTATAAATATTGTGAAGAGAATGAAGTAGAGTTTGTAGACTTTAGATTTACAGACATTAAAGGTGCTTGGCACCACATCAGTTACAGAATGAGTGCTGTAACAACTGGGATGCTAGAGGCTATTCCGTTTGATGGTTCATCAATCGAAGCATGGCAGCCGATCAACAAATCTGATATGCTTCTCAAGCCAGATGTAGAGACTGCATTCCTTGATCCGTTCACTGCTGACAGTACGATCATCGTGATCTGTGATGTGTATGACATCTACAAAGGTCAAATGTATGAAAAATGTCCTAGATCGATCGCTAAAAAATCACTTGAATATCTTGAAGAAGCAAATATCGGTGATGTTGCATACTTTGGTCCGGAAAATGAATTCTTCATTTTTGATGATGTAAAATTCAGAGATGATGTGAACAGTGCATACTTCAGAGTAGATACTGA
>JBFEWI010000025.1:0-13296 GCA_041546475.1 Sulfurovum sp. | reverse complement strand
GTCATTGCCTGTGAACATTTTGAACCTCTCGCTGTCCTTCAGGCAATTCATGAAGAGCGCTGTACTGCGATACATGGTGTCCCCACAATGTTCATTGCTCAGCTTGAACATCCACGCTTTAGTGAATTTGATCTCTCCAGCCTGCGTACGGGTATCATGGCTGGAGCACCCTGTTCACCGGTTTTAATGAAGAAAGTAATGGAACTGATGCATTGCAGAGAGATCCTCATCGGTTATGGAGAAACAGAAGCCTCACCACTGACTCATCTCACCCTGCGCCATGATACACTTGAACATCGTATCGAGACTGTGGGTATGAACCTGCCGCATCAGGAAGTTAAAGTGGTCGATGTGGATAGTAGAC
Organism: Sulfurovum sp.; assembly: GCA_041546475.1. Lineage (GTDB taxonomy): Bacteria > Campylobacterota > Campylobacteria > Campylobacterales > Sulfurovaceae > Sulfurovum. Next base: position 12,932 of record JBFEWI010000025.1, on the reverse strand, counting down.
AAATCGTATCATATGGTGAAGTTGGTGAAGTCTGCTTCAGAGGCTACCATATCATGCTTGGGTACTATGGTGATGAAGAAGCTACTGCAAAGGCTGTTGACAAGAATGGATGGCTCTATTCGGGAGATCTGGGAACGATGGATGAAAAAGGTTATCTGCGTATTACGGGCAGGCTAAAAGACATGATCATTCGCGGCGGTGAAAATATCTATCCACGCGAGATCGAAGATCATCTCTATACCCATCCAAAAATTGCTGATGTAGCCGTTTTTGGTATTCCGGATGAATATTTCGGTGAAGAGATCATGGCCTGGATAGAACTTCATGAAGGAGAAGAGGCCACAGAAGATGAAATCCGATCTTTTTGTAAAGGACAGATCGCCCATTTTAAGATACCTAAATTCATCTGGTTTGTAGAGGAGTTTCCCATGACAGTGACCGGAAAAATTCAGAAGTTCCGTATGCGTGAGATAGCCATGGAGAAAATGGGTCTATCATAACTCTATCTGATTTTACCTCTGTTCAAGAAGCAGAGATAAAAGTTCATTTTTTTCTATCCCATCTTATCAACTTCTGATCGCTTTTCTCTATAAAAAAGTCCTATTAATGCATCAACCTCTTCACCTAAAAACTCAAAAATATCGTCAACAGAGAGAATACCGGCTAGGAAGCCTTCTTTATCAACAATCGGTAATCTTCTAATCCCGTACGTACGCATACGCTCAATACACTCATGAATATCCTCTTCTTCACTTGCAGTTACCAATTCCCGGCTCATGACTTCGGAAACCTTAACGGTTTTGGGATCAGTATTGTTAGCCACTACTTCCATAACGATATCACGATCTGTGACAATACCGATAGGTATATTACTCTCTTCAGTTTTAGTTACAACGATCAGATCACCAACATGAAAATGGCGCATCAGCTTGGCCGCCTCTACTATATTTTCATCTTTTAGGACAACAATTGTTTCACGATTACAGAGTTCACCGATATTCATCTTTAATCCTTTCATAAGTAAATATTCTATTATAGCATAGTGCTTGATAATTGATAAGTATTTATGGATTTTAAATAGGAAACCATATAGGATCCTAGCTAAAAAACAGAGCCAAAATTTTTTTGAATGAATTCTGGAACAGATCCTCTATTATCAAAAAATACAATAATATAAAAAAGTTATAATAGGGTTATTTATAATTGATCAAGGGGTCTCCTGTGGAACGCAACCGTTATCAACAACTCATACTAATACCCCTGATAACCTTATCTATAACCTTATTGACCGGTTGCACCAAACCTATCAGCGAATATTATCCACCGGATCCTGGACGAACTGATAACAAAACAGTATATATTGTCAATCATGGATTGCATACAGGTATTGTATTGCCTAATAAAGATGCAATCCCTTATATGTCTGCATTTAATGATTTTAGTCATGCCCGATATTTTGAGATAGGCTGGGGAGATGAGATCTATTATCAAACGGATCCAAATACACTCTGGATGGGTATAAGAGCCCTGTTCTGGCCTACGAATTCAGTGATCCATGTCGCGGCATTCCAAACAGATCCCATAGCCTATTTTCCCAACAAAGAGATAGTTCCATTAAAACTCTCTCAAGCAGGTTTTATCAGAATGGTAAACGTCATCCACAATAGTTTTACATTGAACCAGCAGGGAGAGCCTATCAAACTAGGGAAAGGTCTCTATGGAACAAGCAGATTTTATCGTGCAGAGGGAAAGTTTCACCTGTTTAATAACTGTAACACCTGGAGTGCAAGGGCAATCCGTTCCTCCGGCTTCCCTATCAACACATTTTTTCTATTTACATCTGATAACATCATGCATCAATTAAAAGAGCATCAAAATTAGTCAAACGTATATATCTACACTTTTATAAACTGTCTGGGATCTCATAGGTAATCTTTTCATCACCAACTATCTCAACGAGTTCATCACTTTCTACAATCTCCTGATCAATCAGCTTAAGTGCCAGCGTTTCTATCTTCTCCCAATGGGTATTGACCAACTTTTCCGCATTTTGTTTTGCTACATGCATCCAGTGCAAAAACCTTTTTTCTATCTGTTGTTCCAGGAAATAATTGTCTAAAGTATTGATCGCATTGAGATTAATGTAACCCAGTTCCTTATCCATTCCCAAGGTCGTAATGGCGGCATAAGCCTGCAATGAAGCTTGGGAAAGATCATTTTGTGCCCCGCTGTCCATCTGATCATCCCCCATTTTTTTCACTTTTGCTGCACGTCCTGATAATAGAACACAAATATCATGAAAGAGATCGATCTTTGAGATATTGGAGAGTGGATCTTCCTCATTGTAAGAGACAAAACCAAGCATCTTGCTCCGTGGTGAGATGGTCACCTGCTCAATTTTGATATGAGGCAGGAGAAGCACTGAAAGCACCGCATGCGCCGCTTCATGATAGGCTGTCATCTTAAGTTCTTTTTCAAGCGTTTCAACCATTTGTTTTTCGACTTTATGCCCGTACTTGATGATATTGATCTGTTCAATGAGTATCTCTTCGGTGATATGCTCTTTGTCCTGCTCCACGACACTCAGAGCTGCCATACGCCCTATCCTTTCAAGTTCCAGAGCACTCATGCCGGTGATATAGCGCACGATTCGTTCAACATCTATTTTGGGATCATGGGGTTTTTCCAAGATCTTTTCTATGAAAAATCTTCTGGCATCCTTATCAAGCTCCAAAACCTCCAGTAAAAAATCAAGTTTTTGCGGCGAAGTGAGTATAGGATCGATCTCATCAAGGCTCTCGGCTGTTGCAAACGTAAAAACCCGCTCATCTGTTGACTCCATCACTTTGGCAATATCTGAAAAGGAGACATTGGTGATCGCACCCTGCACAATGCCTTTGATATCAACATCTTCCAGTATCACGATACAGGGAGCCTTTTTTGAGGCAAGATCATATACCTCTTTGATATACTCCAGTTCAAAAAGTTTCGAACCTGATATCTCCAGGTAAGGGACATCTGCCTCTTTTGCAAACGCTTTTGCAAGCATACTCTTCCCTACGCTTACAGGACCATAAAGAAGAAGGCCTTTAGGGATAGGGGTATCAAATCGTTCAAGCATTTTTGGATTTTTAATGATCTTGATAATACCTTTGAGACGTTCTTTGATATGCTTATGACCTACAATATCATCAAATCCAATTTTGGATTGCTTGATCTTCGGTGTATCTTTTGTTTTTTTTGTTGCCATATCTAACCTTTGTACACTCTATATCATCTAATTCTATCATAACTCTTTCTCTAAACCATATATACTATTTTAGTAGAATAGAGTTTGGCTATAATAAAGTATATAAAGTGAAAGGACTGTTATGATCTATGAACTCTCTAATCCTGTTGCAAAAACCTTATTGAACCATTTGCGCGAAAAAAATGCAGATGCACTGCGTTTCCGTCATATTGTTCAAGAGTTATCCAGACTTCTTGTCTACGAAGCTATGAAAAATGAGACACTGTATGATCAAACCATCACTACATGGCAAGGTGAAGAAAGATTTGGATTTATAAAGGAAGAAGATATAATATTTGTCACTATCTTGCGGGCAGGTCTTCCTATGATAGAATCCGTTACTGCACTTTTCCCCAAAGCATCTTCTGGATTTCTTGCCATGAAACGCGATGAAAATACCCACCAGAGCATTCTTTACTATGACCGTATACCTGAATGTAGAGGGAAAACGGTGATTATCGTTGATCCTATGGTAGCAACTGCAGGATCACTCTGTGATGCAATATCTGTGATCGAAGGCAAATCTCCTAAAAAGATCCTATCACTCAACATCATCGGTTCACCCGAAGGTATGGCTGTTTTAGAACGCAAACATCCAAACATTGATGTATTTATAGTTCACATTGATGAGGGCCTGAATGAGCATAAGTTTATTGTACCCGGTTTGGGAGATGCCGGAGATCGATCCTATAATACTATAGAATAAAACATTTGTTTCATCACATTTATCAATATATTCTTATTCATAAGTAAATATGATTGATAATAAAATGTCAGATAATATCTATATCTTCATAAAAAGGTCTATTTGGACCTCTAAAAGCCCTGTTTTCAGTATCTATTAAGAGAGAATCTTTCATAATCACTATAATAATAAATCTAATTTATTCAAACTGAAAGGTATGTTATGGAAAGAAGAGACTTCTTTAAAAAAGCTATAGTTACTGCTGGTGCAGCAGCTGTAGGAACTAGTACACTAGAAGCTGGGGAAACAACTCAACCTATTGATAATAGACAAGTATCAAAGGTTGCTTTTCCTGAAAAAAGACCACTGATCATGTATTCTGACAGACCCCCTTTGTTAGAAACGCCTAGAGAGGTATTTACCTCTGCACTGACACCAAACGATCTGTTCTTTGTGCGTTGGCATATGCCGGATATCCCGACACATATTGATCCGGATACCTATACCATCCATATCAACGGGCTTGTAGAAAAGGAACTTCATATTTCACTGAATGACCTTAAAACAAAATTTGAACAGGTGGAAGTAACAGCTGTTCTTCAATGTGGTGGTAACAGCCGTTCTGCATTTAAACCGATCGCCGGTGGAATCCAGTGGGGTTCAGGTGCTATGGGATGTGCAACATGGAAAGGTGTTCGTTTAAGTGACATTCTTGATCAGGCAGGACTCAAAAAAGATGCAAAGTGGATAGGATTCAATGGTTCAGAAAGAGCTGCTTACTATGAAACACCTGAGTTTGTACGTGAACTTGAACTCAGTGAACTTGATGACCACGTGATCCTGGCATATGAAATGAATGGTGAAGACCTGCCATACCTCAATGGTTATCCTCTTAGACTGGTACTGCCGGGCTACTACTCTGATTCATGGGTAAAAATGCTTTCAAACATCACCGTGACCAATGAGTACAAGAAACTCTTCTTCATGGATGTTGCGTATCGTGTACCGGACAATGCAACGGAATCAGAAACTCCGGAAAAAAGATACCCTACAACAAAACCGATCAAAAAGATGAATGTTAAATCTGTCATCGGTTATCCAACCAGAGACTCTATTTTATCTCACAACTCTCATGTTGTCATTCGTGGTGTTGCATGGGATGATGGTCACGGTATTCAAGATGTACTTATTTCAACTGATGGTGGAAAAACATGGGATAAAGCTATTCTTGATAATGGTGAACTTGGGCGTTATGCCTATAGAGCATTTAGATTTGCATATAAACCAACCAAATTTGGAAAAGTCACTATTATGGCTAAAGCGATCAACAAGATAGGTGATGAACAACCATTTGCAAAAGATATCAAATGGAATCATGGTGGATATAAATATAATGGTATCGATGAAGTTACCGTAGAAGTTGTATAAGGGATTAGACATGAAAAAATTATTATTAATAGCAATGATCATTGCTACACCACTTTTCGCACAAGTGAAAGAAAAAGTAGAGGTTCCTTATGTACCTTTTCCTATAAAAATGGGGAAAGGCTTTGATGCAGTACAAGCGAATTGTCTTACTTGTCACTCTTTTGGATACATGATCAACAGCGGGAAGCAGTCTAAAGCATTCTGGCGTGGGAAAGTAGACAAAATGATCGTACACTTTAAGGCACCGATCACTGATAAAGATGCAGACATCATTACTAACTACTTTTTTGAACACTACGGAAACGGAAAGCTAAAATAGGTTTATTTCTCCACCTCTCAAAGAGGTGGAAAGCTTTTACACACGCAATTATCTCTGAATACCCTACTCTCCTCGAGACCTATTTTCTGACTCATTTGATTTTGTTCTGGTCTTTGTTCTCACACGTTCTCCGTCCTGGTTCACTCTGGTCTTTGTTCTGACACGCTCTCCATCCTGGTTCACCCTGGTCTTTGTTCGGATACGCTCTCCGTCCTGGTTCACTCTGGTCGTTGTTCTAACACGTTCTCCATTTTGATTGACTCTGGTCTTTGTTCTGACACGTTCCCCGTCCTGATTGACTCTGGTCGTTGTTCTAACACGTTCACCATTTTGGTTGACTCTGGTCTTTGTTCTGACACGTTCCCCATCCTGGTTCACTCTGGTCTTTACTCTCACACGTTCTCCGTCCTGGTTCACTCTGGTCTTGACTCTGACACGTTCTCCATTTTGGTTCACTCTGGTCTTTGTTCTGACACGTTGTCCATCCTGATTTACTCTAGTCGTTGTACGTATTCTATCTCTGTCATTTATTCTATTAGGGTATGCTCTATTGTAGTCACGATTTCGATCACGGTTTCTGTAGTGACTTGACCTTTGGTAGGCAGCTTTGCTTCTATAATATCCGTACTTACCCTCTACTGCACGATAACGGCGTCCATTGTAGAAGCGATAATTATTGTGATAATAGTGTCCACGACGGAATTTTCTATTGCCATAATAGTAATATCCGTCTTTGTAGTATCCACCGTAATAGTAGATACCGCTGTAGTAGTAGTACGGTACACCATAATAATATGGATAAGGGTAACTTGAAAGAGAGACTCTTACATGAGAGTATGGAACCGGATCATAATATCCGGTAGTATAGTGACCGGAATGATGGGTTGTACATCCTGAGAAGAACAATGTGGAAGATGCTACCGTAATAAGCCCTAAATATTGTGTTTTATTTAACATGGAAATCCTTTCATTTTATTGTATCATAGAATATAAAAGTGTAACTATTGTGTAGATTAAAAATTTAAGATCTCTTCATTGAATTCTGAAGTGATCCGGCCTTTGCTCTTTCGAACAATGGTATCCCGATAGATCCACTCTGCTTTTATCTCTTCCTTCTTCTCATGGCTCATAGCAGAAGTATCGTACCTACCGGCATCTTCACGTTGACGTTGTGCTTCATAGAGTATAAGACCCGTGGCAACAGAGACATTAAGACTTTGTACCATACCCTGCATCGGAATGATGATGACGTCATCTGCCAGCTCAACTATTTCTGCAGAGACACCCTCTTTTTCATTTCCCATCACGAGCAGTGTCGGTTTTGTATAGTCGACTTCTCTGAAAGAAACCGCCCGCTCATCAAGATGTGTGACGACCACTTGGAAACCCTGCGCCTTTTTTTCCTTTAGAAATGCCACCTTGTGATCATCATCCATGCGGTAACGGTGTGTCCATCTATGTGCACCCTGTGTGATCGTTTTGTGAATACGAAGACTTGCATCTTCCCTGGTAGTGTAGTAAATGTCAAGAACACCGACCGCATCAGCTGAACGTATAATTGCAGAAAGGTTTTGTGAACTGTGGACATTGTCCAGCATCACTTGCAGATCCGGTTGTTTTTTACTCAATACATCATCAATGCGGTCTATACGATTTTCATTTAACATATGGAGATTATAGCCATGCAAACTAAAATATAGCGAAACTGTAAATTCGGTATAATTGCATAAAAATATAAGGAAGTGCTATGTGCGACTTCAACACTTTAACCGATGAGGAAAAAAAACTTTATCATGAACAGCTTTTACAGTCTGCGAACAACTTTGGCGGAAAGAACTTTTTTCTTCACCTCCTGGAAGCCATACGTGAGACCAAGCCCCATCCCCTTACAGCTGGTAACAGTCAATTTGATATGGAACTAGGAACGATCAAATGGAACAAGGTCATCTTCAATGACAAACTTCAACTCTTGCTGAAAGCACGTGTCAATGAAAGTGCCCAAGATAATTTTCTGCCAGCTCCTGATGCAAAGAACTATAAAAAAGTACTGAATGTCGTACGTACTTTAAAACCCATTGTTTTTCATGTAACACCTGCCCACAAAGAAGATGGACCGGGTTTTTTCTTCCAGCCTTTTGATATGATAGATGAAGATAAAACAAAATTGAATCCTCTCTTTGATGCACTCTTTTTCTGTTCTGTAGAGACGGTCAAAAAAATACTGAACTATGAACCAAAGGCTTAAAATGACAGGCGGGCAAAAAAGAGCTTATATCAAATACGGCATGGATGTCGGCGTGGTCCTGAAAGAAGACCAGAAAACTGGAAGACTTACCTATGGTAAAGTACAGAAGATCCTCACCAACTCTCCTACCCATCCCCATGGTATCAAAGTACGTTTGAATACCGGTGAAGTCGGTAGAGTCAAAGAGATCCTATGACCCTCTTCATCGATGGTGATGCTTTTCCCAATCTTCTTAAACCCATCGTCTTACGAAGTATAGAACGTCTGGCCCTAACCACCAAAGTCATAGCCAATAAAAAGATAAACATTGGTACATCAAAACACATCGAATATATCATCGTAGATCAGGGTGCTGATGAGGCAGATCATCATATCGTAGCGTTATGTGATGCAGGTGATCTTGTCATTACAGCAGACATACCGCTCGCAGACAGAGTCATAAGTAAAGATGCTCATGCCATAGACCACAGAGGTGAACTCTACAGCGTAGATAACATTAAACAGTATCTGGCCATGCGAAACCTTATGGAAAGTATTAGAGAGAGCGGTGAGATGACAGGCGGCCCCAAGGCATTTGGTCAAAAAGATGCCCATGCCTTTGCAAATCAGCTCAATGCCTTTTTAGCGAAACATGTATAGTGTCCTATTACTTTGATGGAGACTTCAATTGTTGTCATTTACAAATAACATACTAAATACGCTACAAATTCCATTCGTTTTCAATATTAAACATTCTATATAGCACATTTTATAAGGTTTTTGTTAAAGCTACATATTGGTAGACTCTTTGAGATTGTGTATCATTTGTTCGTCAATAGCCAAGTAATACAAAATAGTTTTATTATAATTTATTTTTTGATTGAAACAAACGTAGTAATTTTAGCCACAATCCACAAATGAACAGTAGTATTAACGAGGTGAATGCAATGTGAAAGGTAATGGGGTCGAAGCCCATGAGCTTTCTAAGCATTGGAATAAAAAGTATGCATATAAGTATGAGGCTCACTCCAAAAAGCATATATCTCAACCATGGGTTTCGTTCTTTCATATGATGTTCTGTCTCTTTATGTATATTTAGGTTGAAAAGAACTAGAAAAAAAAGTGCAGGAACAAGTGCAGTAAAGATACCTACACGTATCTCACTTTCTGACCATCCTCTCATTTGCAAGATATCAATTCCAACGAGCAGTATAAATGCGATACCTAAGCCCTGTAATATAGCCATACCAATATTTTTTCTAGAAAAAGGAGTAGCTGAGCTTTGCCTTGGGGGCCGGTTCATAATGTCATGTGATGCTGTTTCAGCTTCAAAGACAATGGCACATGCAGGATCGATGAGAAGTTGTAACAAAACAATATGAATCGGTTGTATCATCGTAGGCCAGTGAAGTAATGCGGGAATAATTGTCAGAGCAATAATTGGCAGATGTACGGCTATTACAAAACGGGTAGCCTTGATAATATTGTCATAAATCTGGCGTCCTTGCATAATGGCTGTGACAATACTCTTGAAGCTGTCATTTAAAAGAACCAGAGCCGCTGCTTCTCTTGCAACGTCTGTACCTCTTTCTCCCATCGCAATACCTATGTTAGCAGCTTGAAGGGCAGGAGCATCGTTTACACCATCCCCGGTCATTGCCACGATCTCTCCGGTTTGCTGGAGTATTTGTATCAGACGTAGTTTGTGTTCGGGTTTCATCCTCGCGCAGACATCAGTTTTTTGTAGACGAGTTCGTAAGGCATCATCATCTAAGATAGAGATTTCATCCCCCATGATGACTTCAGCATGCTCAGAAAGACCTATTTGTTGTGCAATTGTCTGCGCTGTAGCAGGATGGTCACCAGTGAGCATCAGTATGCGTATACCTGCATTTTGACACTTTGCAACGGCATCTGGCACTTCTGGACGAATAGGGTCTGCAAATCCTATAAGTCCAAGAAAAGTAAAATCAAATTCGTGTTGGCTAAGTGGTCTTTCTTGATTATTTTCTGTTCTCTTCCATTCCCCTTTAGCAATACCAAGTACTCTAAGTCCTCGTTTTGCCATATTCCCTACTTGAAGATGAATATTTTCAGATTTGTCATGTGGCAGATGACATAAGTCTATAACCGCTTCAGGTGAACCTTTGGTAGCCAGCATATATAAGTTTGGTTCTTCACATGAATAGACATGTGTCATAGCCAGTATTTCAGGAGATAGTTCGTATTGAAACTCTGGAAATCGGTCATCATGAATATGCTCTGTACCACTTAGCTTTGTATGACCGAAGACTTGTATAGCTTTCTCCATTGGATCGAAGGGATCAATGGGGGTAGCCAGCATAGCAAACTCAAGCATGGTATGAAATGACTCCGGAAGTTCCTCATCATGTATGGATCTAAACAGCTCATTCACCACTGAAAGCTCTTGAATTTGCATATGGTTTTGTGTAAGTGTACCTGTTTTGTCAACAGCAAGGGTGGTGATAGCACCTAAGGCTTCCACTGCTGTTACCTCTCGAGTAAGTACTTTATATTTTGTAATTTTCCAAGCACCAAGAGCAAGGAAGACTGTTAAAATGACTGGAATCTCCTCGGGTAAAATAGCCATACTCAGAGCAATACCTGAAAGTAAACTTTCTAAAACTGAGCGTGCATTCCATAGCCAATTAAGTAAAAATAAGACTATTGCCAATCCTAATCCGATGATCGTTAAGTTTTTTATGAGTGAACGTGAAGCCTGTTGCAAACCTGATGGAATACCATCGGCCGGAATTAATGACTTCCCGATATGACCAACTGCCGTAGCACTTCCAGTTGCCTGAACCACCGCTAGACCATATCCCTTCGTGACAACAGTACTGCCAAACAAAGATGAAATGGATTCACCTCCCGGTTCACCCAACACTATATCATTAGAACTTGATAACTTGTTAATAGGTGCAGATTCACCGCTAAGTAAAGACTCATCTACGGATAACTGACCTTGTACCAGCAATGCATCTGCAGGTATTCTGTCCCCTTCGTTAAGCACTAGTAAATCACCAGGTACAACATCTTTACCAGCAATACGTCTCTCTTCACCGTCTCGGATTACCAGTGCACGTGGTGAGGAGAGCTCCCGTAAAGATTCTAATGCTCTTTGTGTCTTACGCTCCTGAGACAAAGTTATACCTATAACAACAAATACAAAGCTAAGTAAAAATGCTGCTTCAGCACGATCTCCAAGTGCCATATAGATGGCACCGGCAAGAAGCAACATTAAGAACATAGGCTCTTTAATGACTTTAAAAATGATAGAGTAGAGAGACTTGGGTTGGCTTCCAGGTAGCAGATTTGAACCATATTTCTTAAGTTGTATCGCTGCTTCTTCCGTAGTCAAGCCACCAATGCCTTGTTCTACATGCATCTTTTTTCCCTTTTAGATGTACAATTGTGAAGATTGTATTCTTTTGAATTAATCTTCATTCTCTACTTCTTTGAAATCAAAGATTTTGAGCAAACTAGTGAGTTTTAAAAGCTAGTCCTCATCTTCTTCTTCACCAAATGTTGCTACAAGCCCTTGCATAAATTCTTTTGTTTCACTCTCTGAGAATTTGGCATCTGGATGAGCAATCACATAGAACCAAGGCGGCATTTCACCCTCTTCAAACTCTTCTTTCGCTTCATCACCCTTATTCTTTTTCTGTACACCCCACATAGAGACATTAAAATGTTCACGACCTTCGTCTACATCATATTGATTTAACCAAGATATCGGAGCGACATTACTGTACCAGGGCCATTGTGTTTCATTACTATGACAATCTGCACAGGCACGCACAAAAAACTCTTTTGTTTTTGGGCTGTCCCATTTAGGTTCTGCAACAACCGGTGGATTAGAATGATCTCTACCGTATGGTATAAATTGTATAGCGATCGCTACTATCATAACAATGCCAAAGACTTTGTATTTCATATTTATCTCCTATGTATTAAAGGAATAAATATCCTTTTATTATGAAACTTCTTTATTATGAGTATATCAGAAATGTCTTGTTTAAAATATCTTATAAAATATATAACTTTATAAGGTTTTTCATTTACAAATATACACACTTTATTTGTTAGTTTAATGTAAAAATATTAGATAAACTTTATATAATGTTTATTGAATAAATAATTCAAATGAAATGACGTTGTTGGTATTTATTAGAAGAAGGGGGCGCTGATATGCATTTCAGCTTCATTAGAACACTTGGATATTGGATTGGAGGCATTTTGACTGCTTGGGGAGGCCGTAAAAGGATTGAAGCCAAACAGCTTAAGAACCTTAGACGTCTTATACAAAAGGTCCGTAAAAAGTCTCCATATTTCAATAAACTTTATGCCCATTTGCCTGATACAGATCTTATTACGCTAGACGATCTTCCAGTAACGTCTAAGGTTGACCTTATGGGTGATTTTGACAATTGGCTCACTGATCGATCTTTAACTCTTGCTCAAGCGAGAGATCATATGGACAGTATGGATAACATTGGCGTTCCAATGGGTCAATATGCTGTCTTTCGTACGTCCGGAACTTCGGGTGAACCTGCCGTTATCGTTATTCCGTCATCAGTAATTGAGTTTATCTTTGGGCTTAATTTGGCCCGGTTTTCTAAAAGGCAATTACATGTAGAAATAAAACTCCAAAAGGCGGGCACTAACATTGTTATTTCTGGTGGGAATGGGCATTTTGCCGGTGCCGGTTTTGATAAACTTAGACAAAACTTGACTCCGCCAATTCCAAGGAAGTTTACATTTATTCCAGCAGAACAAGCTATTGGAGAAACGGTTAAACAGCTCAATGAGAAAGGACAAATAGCAGAAATACTTACTTATCCAATCATGCTGGCAATTTTGACTAAAGAACAAGAAGTTGGCCGTTTAGCAATAGAACCTAAACGTATCAAAGTTGCCGGTGAAACATTCAAGCCTGAGCTTCGTAAACGTGTTGAAAAAGCCT
>JBFEWI010000261.1:0-1843 GCA_041546475.1 Sulfurovum sp. | reverse complement strand
GCATTAGCGTCACTTAATGCTGAAGAAGTAAGTATGGAAACAGTCAGTGTTACAGCAACGAAGGTTGCAACACCGACAAAGGATGTATCACAATCAATCGCAGTTGTAGATGAACAAACCATTGAAGATAAGAATATACTCAATATTCAAGAGGCTATTGAAAATATACCAGGCGTGAACGCAGAATCATCGACCAATTCACCAAGTCCTAGACTGATCATCAGGGGAGCGGGACTTAAGGCCAGATATGGTGTGAGAGAGATCATGGTCATGAAAGACGGTGTACCGATGACAGATCCGGATTCATTTACGAGGTTTGACTTCATCGATATGCAGGATGTATCGAGTATAGAGGTTCAAAAGGGACCAGGTTCTATCAACGCTGCCAATACTACAGGCGGTGTCATCCAGCTTGTTACAAAGTCTGTTTTTGAAGAGGGAGTTGACAGAATCAAAATAGGTGTGGGTGATGACGGTCAAAAGAATGTCAACCTTAAGGTACGTGGTCAACTAGGAGAGAATGATTTTGCTTCTTTGACATTTTCTAAACGTGCTATTGACAATAACTGGAGAGACAATAATGACTTTGATGCAACACAAGTGAGTTTAAAGCATGGGCATATCTTTGAAGATGCATCTACTATAGAGACAGAATTTTCTTATACTGAATCAAATATGAATATCCCAACTGATATGAATGCTACTGAATTTGCAACTTTCCAAGAAACGGGAGAACAGCATAATACAAGTTCACAGTGGCAACACAGTGCCAGAGATTCTAAAATCTTTGCCATCAATACCAAGTATGAAAAAGAGATCGGTGATCTATTATTGAAACCAAGATTTTACTTTAATACATGGGATCATTTTCACCCTGTGACCGGTTTGATCAATGACAGTGATGACAACAGCGTGTATGGAACGGATCTGGAACTTAATTATGCGCATAAAGCATTCAGTAAGGAAGCAACGCTTGTAGCAGGTGTGACCTATAAAACGGATATTACGAATGATGCGAAGAAGTATGAATATGCAGACTATACAACGCAGACAGTTACTCTTCCTTATTTTCCTTTTTCCCGTGAAGAAATTGTTCAAACAACATCAAATAGAAAGGGTGATTTAGCACAAATTGAAGATAGTACTACAACACTTTATGGTGTGTATTTGATGGAAACATTCTCTCCTACTGAAGATATTACTATAGATATGAGTACAAGAATTGATAAATTAAAAATAGATATAAGTGGTAATGAGATAACGGCTTATGATTATGGATCAAAAAGTTATATAGACGGTGTAGGACTCTATGAGATTGACAAGACATATGATCTCTTTTCCGCAAAAATTGGAGCGATATACAGACTAACTGATACAACAAATATGTATGCAACTATCGCAACAGCAAATCAAGCACCTACGGGAAGCGAGATTGAAGCGGCACAAGATCAGGGTATTTCACTTGATAAAAGTACAAATGTAAACTATGAAATTGGTCTTAAAACAAGAACTGAAAACTTATTGTTGGATTTAGCAATTTATCAAAATGATGTAGATGATGAGATCATACAAATTCAGGATGCAGACGGCAATGTTATCTATGATAATGCAGGTAAAACAAGAAAAAGAGGTGTAGAGCTTAATGCTGTCTATAGAGTTTCAAATGAATTGGACTTAGGTGGTTCATATGCTTACAGCGATTTTGAATTTGTTACATTTGAAGAGCAGGTAGGCTATGGAAGTCGTGCAGAATGGGTATCAAGAGATGGTAACGCCTTGCCTTATATCCCTAAAAACCAATACTCTCTGTTTGCAGCATATAGAATGGAAAATGGATTTAAAG
>JBFEWI010000063.1:0-8552 GCA_041546475.1 Sulfurovum sp. | reverse complement strand
GTGTGCTTTTGCCAGATCGATCGCCTCGTAGACTTTTGAGAGCACCGGGTTACTGACGATCCCTCCCAACTCAACAAATTCGATACCATTTGCTTCAAGACTGTCTACAACAGTGTCGAACAGACCGTCTCTTTTGATACGTTCACTACCATAGGTAAGAAGTACTTTTTTGATATTCTCTGCGGCAATATACTCACCGATATTTTTTTCTTTGTCTTTTCCAAACTCTATTTTTGTCGGATTTTGATATGTGAAATTGACCATTTTTCATCTCCTTTGTTAATATATGTCATATTATAGCCCATTACTATAATCTAAGAGAGGTAAGCTCCTCCGCTTACAGATAAATACGTCCCCGTGATCTGACTGCTTTCATCTTTGACAAGAAAACTGATCACATTAGCCACATCGTCAGGCATTGAAATGGTTTGTGTAGGGGTCATGGATCTAATGAACTCTTTAAACTCTTCAGGTGCACCCTCAGTTGCATCTGTCAAAACCAGCCCTGGTGCAACAATATTTGAAGTAATACCATAAGCTCCTAACTCCTGTGCAAGATATTTGCTGAAAGTATCAAGAGCACTTTTCGCAGATCCATGAGCGATAAAATTCGGTGCAGGGCTCTTAGATAAAGTACTTGAGATAAATACAAGACGACCAAACTTTTTTTCGATCATCGAGTCTACAGCATATTTGGCACACACATAAGAGGCATGCATTTCGTCATTAAGTTTTTGGGAAAATTCATTCCATGACTGTTCAACAAAAGGCTTTTGTGCAAAATTCATATTGGCATTAGAGACGAGAATATCAACACCACCATGCTCACTCTCTATCTTTTCAAACATTGCTTTGATCTGTGATTCATCTCTTACATCAGCCTGAACAGTATAAGCTTCTCCACCTGTATTGTTGATTTCAGTTGCTAATTCATCAGCTACTTGGGTACTGTTCACATAATTAATAAACACTTTATAACCATTTTGACCTAGCTCTTTAGCTGCTGCAGCACCGATTCCTCTTGCTCCGCCTGTAATAAGTACATTTCTTTTTGACATTCTTAACTCCTGTATAATTTATAATTACTTGTTAAATACAAGTATATTGATTAAAAACTTAAAAACTTGTTAAAAGCAAGTAATTTGTTTAACATGCTATAATTAGGAATGGAAAAAGAAGAATTTAACTTTCAAGAGTCGTATGGCTATCACTTCATAAGTATATCTGTTGTAATTAAAAGACTTATCGAGTCTAGAATTCAAAAATATGATCTGACACATTTACAATTTAGTATCTTGATGAATCTCTATAGAAACACTACAACAACACAAAAGGAACTGCTTAAATACGTTTATGGAGATGAAGCGAGTGTTACAAGACTTATAGATAGACTCGAATCAAAGGGATATCTGAAAAGAGTACAATCTCAAGAGGATAAACGGAAGAAAAATATCTCACTTACACAAGAGGGTCTTTCTTTGGTCAAAAAACTTATCCATTTTGCAAAAGAGGTAAATCAAGAACTCATCAAAGATTTAGACGAAGAAGAAGCTGACAAGTTTTTAAAGTTACTTCAAAAAGTTCATACCTCTTTAGATGATTAATTTACTTTTTTAATTTCTATAGTCCCGGACATATTTTGGATATGTTCAACACCTGATACGGCATGTCCTAATTCGTACAGACCACTGGCAGTTCCGAACTCCTTGTAAAACATGACAACATCTCCCCATGGGGCATAGTATCCAAGTGTTCCAGTCTTTGCCTCTGCCAATGGTGTGTTGCTTGTATCAAGTTTTTTTGGCGGGTAAAAGATCTTTTCATTATGACTATAGTTTTCAACCTTAATGCTCAAAGGCAATTGATCATAAAGCTCTTTTGCCGCTTGACTATCATTGAGTTGGAAAACCATTATATTTTCATTTGAGTGAACCGTGATTTTCATTTTTTCTCCATCATTGGCCAACAGGGAAATGGTATATATAACAAAAATGAGTCCTGAAATCAATTGTTTCATGAATCAGACTCTGTTGGCAACTCTTTTCTATGTTTTAATACATCGGTTAAAATCTGATTTACGATTTTCGCCTGATCTTTATCTACTTTTGTGTTTAATACAGTAATGAATAATTTTAACTGCTCAGCACTTAATCCAACATTCATAGCCGCACCCAGGTGGAACTTTAACTGCCCTTCTGTCCCAGGCATGACCGCCAGTGCCGAGATTGTCACCAGTTCCCGCTCTTGGTAACTCAGTATATCCCGGGCAAAGATATCTGCAAAGAGGTGTTCTTTTACATAGGTAATGATCACAGGAGTAAAGAGTTGAAGGCCTTGAACAGGAGGCTCTTCTTCCCATCCTGCAAGCTTTCTCCTCACTTCAGCACCATATCTCTCTTTATCTATATCTTTTGGTAGTGGCGTGGCCTCTTTACCGACATTGTCTTGAATGCCCTTGGCTTCACGCTCTTTCATCACACCCATAAATGTATAAATTCCGTTGAGACTTCTAGGAAAACCGGCATAGGCATAAAGTTGAATAAGTATCTCTTTGGTCTCGTTGACACTCAGTCCAGCATCCAGCCCATCATTCAAAGCAGATTTAAGCCGTTCGATATCACCATTCGCGGTAAATGCACTTATAGGGATGATAGCCTGCTGTCTTACGTCCAAGGCTTCAGTTCTTTGTGTCTTTTCCATACCTGCTTCTGCTGCGAAACTACATGTGACACTAAAAAGAGAAAATAAAAAAACGATAAATCCAGTTCTCATTTTTTATCCTTTATCTTTGAGATTGTTGTAATATTCATCAGAAACAGGCTCAAGCCACTCATTGCTGGTTTCTGTACCGGGGATCTCAACAGAGATGTGGCTGAACCAGCTGTCTGCTTTCGCACCGTGCCAGTGTTTTACCCCAATTGGAATATAAGCGACAGAGCCCTCAGAAAGACTGATGGGATCCTCTCCCTCTTTTTGGTACCAGCCCTCACCTGCTGTACATATCAGAAGCTGTCCACCTCCGCTTTTGGCATGATGAATATGCCAGTTATTACGGCATCCCGGCTCAAAGGTCACATTTGCAACAAATCCTGCATAATCTTCGGGATTAAGTATGAGATTGAGAAAAGAATCGCCTATGAAATATTTTGCATATGCCTCATTTGGCACACCTGTCCCAAACATATTAACTTTTTCAAATTCTTTTTTGTCCATATATTTCATCTTTTCCTACTCCTTTTTAGCAATGTTTAATTTGGCGGAAAGCTTATACCGCTGATCTCATAACAGCGTTCAATGAGCTGTTCTTGTTTGCTTTCACTGTCTGCACTGGAAGCATGGGATGCTTCTTTCATATGAAAGAGATACTTTCCGGTAAATACTGCATCCTTATTTGATGCAAGCCATACCTGGGTCTTCACACCTTCTTGCAGATCATCAGGTGCACCTGAACCGCCCATTTTTGTCGGTACCCATCCTGGGTCTACCGTATTGACATAAACATCCGGCCACTTACGTGCTACTGCGAGAGCCAACATCAATACCAGCAGTTTAGAATCAGAGTAGCTCACGCCTTTATCCAATGATAGACTATGCAACTCCGGACTCCCTTGCGTATGCATATTGGAACCGATGTAGATAAGTCGTTTAGGCTTTTCGATCATAGCAGTGAGGATATAGGGAGCGAGTACGTTAACAGCAAAGATCATGGACTTATCTGCTTGATACACACCGGCATTATGAATGACGGTATCAAATTGGCCCATTGCGTTAACTTCTTTGGCCAGCTGTTTAGTCGCCTCTATCCCTGAAAGATCAGCGATCAGCACGGCCTTTGCTTCTGGTAATAACTGTTTAGCTTCCTTCGCCCGTGCAGTATTTCTGGCATGCAGGACTACTTCGTGTCCCTCTTCGACCAGCATCTGTGCTGCAAGTAGCCCCAGGCCATCCGTTGACCCAGTGATGAATATTTTTGCCATCTCACTACTTTATGAAATGGTTGCCGAATCAATCACGTATCTATATCTAGCCTCTTTATTTACAACTTTTTTCCATGCCTCTGTGATCTCTTCGGCTGAGATCATCTCAATTTGAGGATATATCTTATTTTCAGCACAATAATCCACCACCTCTTGCGTCTCTTTCATCCCACCAATTTGCGAGGCTGTGAAGTTGACACGGCTGGCAGCAAGTGCAAGGTTATTCATCGTGATCTCAAATCGTTCTGGCATGCCGACATAAGAGAACACTCCAAACGGTTTTACAGTCGAAATGTATGCCCCGATATTATGCTGATAAGGAATCGTACTGATCATATAGTCCAGCGTTCCAGCATAGGTCTGAAGTTTTGAGAGATCATCAACAACAATTGCTTCTTTCGCTCCGAACTTAAGGATATCATCTGCCTTGTCTGATGATGTCGTAAAGGCATAGACCTCTGCCTCTTTGGAAACAGCGATCTTGATCGCCATATGTCCAAGACCACCGATACCGGCTACACCGACCTTGTCTCCTTTTTTGAGGTCGAACTTCATGATCGGTGAATAGGTAGTAATCCCTGCACATAAAAGCGGTGCTGCAACTTTGAAATCAAGATTCTCAGGAATATGTACCACAAAATGATCTCTTACAACGATACTTTGAGAGTATCCACCCTGTGAGATGCCTGTGGGTTCTCTTTTATCAGGAAAGCCGTAGGTAAAGAGTGTATCAGGCTGATACTGCTCTTCATTCCCACAAGTAGTACATCCATCGACCATACATCCTACACCTGCTCTATCTCCTACTTTGAACTTGGTGACATTTTTACCTACTTCTTTAACGATACCCACTATCTCATGCCCTGGTACTTGTGGATACTGCTGTGGCCCCCAGTGTCCTTTCATCTGGTGGATATCAGAGTGACAGATACTCGTGAACTTGATATCTATTAACACATCATTATCGCCTACAGGCCGTCTCTCAAACTCCCAAGGTTGAAAAACACCTGAAGTGTCAAATACTGCATATCCTTTAGTTTTGATATTGTTATTCATAGTTGCTCCTTTTTCTGCCGCAAATAGATCTGCCGGATCAAAAAAAACCAAACCTGCACATGTAATTGCCGTTGTTTTTATAAAGTCTCTTCTTAACTTGTCATTGGCCTGGGGTTCCACCTTGCACTCCTTCGTGTGTTTGAGTTCACTGCCTCCATACAGCTCAGCTATAGGTATATAATAACAAAATATAACCATATCTAATAGAATGATCCTCTCTTATGCTTGCCTAATTCTGCAAATAGTGTATAATGTTAAAAAAGATGGAGTGATTTATGGGGTATCAGGCACTTGAAAATTATCGAACGGAACTCAAAATAAAGATCGCTGCATCTTATGATGCTGAAAACCTCATCCAAACCCCGATTAAACAGCTTTCCTTTTACTACCAAACAAAACCGACAGAGATGCTCGCAACGGTGTATGAACCTTCTGTATGTGTCATCGTCCAAGGGGCCAAAGAGGTAGGGTTAGGAGACGAACTGATACCGTATGATCCGGATGACTACCTGCTTGCTTCAGTGCATATGCCTGCACGTATGCGTATTGCCAAGGCATCACAGGATCACCCCTATATGGGCCTCACCATTACTTTTACGATGGAGCAGATCTTTGATGTCCTCAAAGACTTTCCCTCTCCACCCAAACATACCGCTGCATCGAAAAGTGGTCTCTATTTCGGAAAGATGCAGCAAAGACTGATAGAAGCAGTCACCCGCCTGGTAAGACTGCTTGACTCCCCTGATGATATTCCTATACTCTCTCCACTGATCATCAAAGAGATCCTCTATATAGTCATATCTGAAGAGGGAGGCGATATCATTCGGAAGTACGTAAGAGAAGGAAGTATGGAACAGCGTGTTGTACAGGCTATTACAAAGATCAAGGATGAATTTAAAGAGCCATTAAGTATCAAGGATCTTGCACGTTCAGTCGGCATGAGCGAATCGTCACTCTATCATAACTTCAAAAAGATCACTGCCATGAGTCCCCTGCAGTTTCAAAAAAATCTCCGTCTTCAAGAGGCAAGACAGCTTTTGATCTCTCAAAATCTTGAAGCAGCACAGGCCGCTTTCGAGGTAGGGTATGAAAGCCCTTCTCAGTTCAGCAGAGAGTATGCAAGAATGTTTGGACTACCACCTATAGCGGACATGCAGTTGCAGCGCGAAACATAGCTTTCTTACCGAACTGCTTACTTTGCAAAGTGCTGGTAGTCTTTCACGCCGGACCAGTCACCGCCCCACGTCCAGCCATGTTGTTTAAATAGTTGTACGGCTTTATCGTGTTTGAGCAACACCGCTTTATCGGCATAGGTATCATTTTGATGTACTCTTTTTCTATAGGGCGCTGAGGCTTTATGAGAGATATACCCTTTTCTTGAAATATAGGGATTCTCTATGGGGTTGATATCTATGGCTTTCCCGTAAGCGTGTTTGGACCATGTTTTACTACCCGTTGCAGCCCGGCAATTAAACGCGGATGTATTGTCTGACTCTATGGAGTGCCAGTCAGATCCTTTATAGTCACTCACCAAGTGCATTTTCCTGATAGGGTACCCTATCTCATAAAGTGCTTCAAAGATCTTTGTCACTTCAGTAGCCACATTTTTATGAATGATGATCTCCCCCATCTTCTCTACCCCATTAAAGTCGATATGTTTCAGACGTACATAACGCAGATCTTTTAAGCCTACGGGACAGCCTTCTCTCCATGAACCGCCTTTTAATATTCTCTCTTTCACCTGGGGTGTGATCTGAGAAATATGGGATTCAAACCCGGCGAAAGCCGCTACTGATACTGCTGCTATTATATAAAATATCTTCACCATGTTTTATTATAACGTATTGTATGATTTACCTTCGGTTTGTATCTCTATGGTATATTTATAATAAAAAAGAACTATATTAAGGATAGCACACAATGGAACAATTGAAAACCTATGCACTGATGACGGGGCTTACGCTGTTATTTATCTGGTTTGGAGGAATGATCGCCGGAAAGAACGGGATGATCATCGCTTTTCTTATTGCAGCAGGTATGAACTTTTATGCCTACTATTACAGTGATACACAGGTGTTGAAACATTATCATGCCATACCTGTGGACCAACACTCTGCCACAGGGCTTTACACCATTGTAGAGAGACTCACGCATCGTGCCAATCTGCCGATGCCTGCACTCTACATCATCCCTGAAGCACAACCCAATGCATTTGCCACAGGTAGAGATTATGAACATGCTGCCGTAGCGGTCACAGAAGGTCTTTTGAACCTGATGACCGAGGAAGAGGTGGAAGCTGTGATCGCCCATGAACTGAGCCACATCAAACACTACGATATGCTGATAGGAACCGTGACAGCGACCATCGCCGGAGCCATAGCGATGCTGGCACAGTTTGGTATGTTTTTTGGAGGAGACCGGGATAGACCGACCAACCCTATCGTGATGATCGCACTGATGATCATCATGCCGCTTGCTGCCACTGTGATACAAATGACAGTAAGCCGTAACCGTGAATTTATGGCTGATGAAGGAGCAGCGAGAATGACAGGACACCCAGAGTGGCTACAGAGTGCTTTGGCTAAACTGGATAACTATGCCAGAGGCACCATAATGCATGATGCAGACCCGCAGACAGCTCATATGTTCATCATCAATCCTTTTACGGGTAAAGATATGTCACTCAAACAACTCTTCAGTACACACCCAAGTACGGAACAGAGAATAGAGAGACTTGAAGCGTTAAAGTAATATAATAACTCTGAATGAAAGTGACAACACCGTTTACTTTACAGACCATTTAAGAGAGTTTTGACCATGTCCCCATTTGCCATACAACTTATCAACGGATGTCTTATTTCAGACATCGAACAAGAAGACCAAAACAGTTTTCAGGCACTCCAGCAACTGGGTGCCATAGAAGAGGTGGATGGTCTTTGGAAACTGAAATCCATCTATCGTGTGGGAAGACTCTATATCGGCAGAGATGGCAAAGGGTATGTGGAAGCAGAGTTCAAAGAACAACGGGACCTGCTGATAGAACCCGATGATTTTTGGGGTGCTAAGCATGGTGATGTGGTCGTTGCCAAGCGTATCATTGCCAGACGCGGGCGTGCCAGCGGTAAAGTGCAGCTGGTTATAGAAAAAGCCCATCTCTTTACGATCGCCTATACACACAGAGACGAATCGGGTAATTTTCTTATCCTTGACATCCGTACCGGAGAACCAACACATGCTGTCATGGAAGGAATGGATTTAAAAGCGTTCAAACTGGGCACAGTGCTGAAAGTTGATGTGGATACAGATAAAGTACTTGAAGTGATGGGAACGCTGGATGACCCTATGGTCGATGAGAAGATCTCACTTGCACTCTATGAACGTGAAGATGAATTCCCGCCGGAGTGTGTCAAAGATGCACTCGAAGTTGAAGTGGAAGTCACCAAAGAGGAACATCCTGACCGTGTGGATCTCACGCATTTGGACTTCTGTACCATTGACCCGGTGACTGCAAAAGATTTT
>JBFEWI010000184.1:0-3522 GCA_041546475.1 Sulfurovum sp. | reverse complement strand
GTTTATAAAACGATCAACACCCTTGAGAGCAGCCATACGGAACAAAGCAAGGTGAAGATCGTCGAGCACCTCTATTTTTATTTCTTGGGTGTTTCACTTGTTTCAGGACTACTGCTTTTACTCCTCGTACAAAAAAGTGAGGCGTTTTAAATGTTTTTTTTATATGAGCATATGCTTTATGCCTTACTTATCCCGCTGCTTTTTTTCATTTTCTCATTGCGGCCGCGTCAAAACAGTATGCAAAAGCTCTTTTCAAAATCTGTTTTAGATCAATTGAGTGTGAACACTGACAGGCTTCAGGGCCCTGTGCGATACAGACTCTTTTTACTGGCTTTGACTTTTTTTATATTTTCCATTGCCCGTCCGGTCATAGATGAAAAAAATATCTCCAAAACGCAAGCATTGACTTCTGTAGTGATCGCATTGGATGTTTCCAAATCCATGCACCTGACCGATATCTATCCAAGCCGATTCATCTTTGCAAGAGAGAAGCTCAAACGACTCATTTCCAAGAGTATCGATATGCGTATCGGGATACTCTTCTTTGCTAAACATGCTTATATGGCTTATCCTGTAAGCGAAGATATCTCAACCCTGGAGTATATGCTTGATCATTTGAGCAAGGATCAGAAGTTTGAAGCAAATTCAAATATCTTTGCAGCCCTTGAAGCCGGAAATCATATGTTGCAAGATGCTGAGGATAAAAATATAATACTGCTAAGTGATGGAGGTAACAGCGATGATGTTTCAGAAGAGCTTCACTATCTAAAGGAAAACGGTATCACTCTCCATGCCATCGGTATGGCGACTGAAAAAGGTGCTTACATTTCAGGCAAGAACGCCCCGAGATCTGCATTAAACCCTATACTCAAAGCATTAGCGATTGCAAGCGGGGGCATCTATGAAGATTTTACCTGGAGTGAAAACGATATAAACGCCATTCTCTCTCATATCAAAAAAGATTCCCAGAAGGAAAAGGAGAATTCCTATCAGTTCAAGCAGTATACTGAACTCTTTTCTTATCCTCTTGCTTTGGGGTTATTACTTCTCTTTTTTGTTTTTTCATCTCCTCTCAAGATGAATAAAAAGGTTCCTCTCATGCTCACTTTTTTCATAGTTGGCCTGTGCATACCGCAGACCAAACTGCAGGCGGGTGTATTGGATTTCATAACACTACATAAGGCTAAAACACTCTATGATGAACAACACTATGAGCAGTCTGCGACACTGTACAAGAGAGTCGTGAATAACGCTGAGGGGTATTATAATTTTGCCAATGCACTGTATAAAGCACATCATTATCAAGAAGCCATTGCCATGTATCAAAAGAGTCTATCCAAGAAGAGTGCCATGAAGGCAAAGATACTGCATAATATAGGCAACTGCTATGTCCAGATGGATGCATTGGAATCTGCAAAAAGAACTTATGAAAAAGCCCTGAGATCCGAACAGAACCTTTTGACCAAAGAGAATCTTGAATATGTAAATCATCTACTGCGTGAGAAAAAGAAAAAGAAGCCAAAGAAAAAACAAAAGAGAGAATGTGTGGGTGTAAGTAAAGTCGTGGATCAGCTGGAACTTGAAAGATCTTCTAGTTCAACGTATGAGATAGAGGTTGAGGATCTTATTCTCTCGGAAGAAGAGCGCTGGATGAAGCTTCTGGAGAAAAAGCAGGTGCCGATCTTTTTGCACAAGATAGAAACAGAAAGGATGAGTCGTGATGTTAAACAAGCTTGGTAAACTATTCCTCCTTCTTATAATGATGCTACCGCTTCATGCTTCAGTAGAAATGCATGCACCTGATCATTTTATGGAGGGTGAAGCCCTGCACTTTCAGATCATTGCCAGGGGTTTTCACGTCAAGATCCCTCAAATTACAAGTATAGAAGGATACAGTGTTGAGAACATAGAAACTTCTGAAGAAACCATTATACTCAATACGCGCAGAGCCAACAAGGTCACTAAAACGTACCAGGTTTTTCCTAAAAAAAGTATCACGATACCTTCATTCACGATAGAGGTAGACCAAAAAGAAGAAAAAACCAAAAATAAAAAGATAGAGCTACAGAAGATCACTAAAACGATCTCTGATAATTTTGATCTGCAGATGCACTTGAATAAAGTAGATGCCTATAGGGGAGAAGAGGTTGTATTAAACGCAATATTTACCTATAAAAACTTAGAAGATTACAGCCTGCCTGAGGTCAGTTTTTCAGATCTTCTGGTGAAAGAATTAAGCAGTAAAACATGGGTCAGAACAGATGGTTACAGTGTTGAAGAGATACGATACGCATTGAGGCCACAAAGGGAGGGTAAGCTGACATTGAATCCTTTAAAGGCAGAGGCGGAAGTAGATAAAGACGGGGATATACAAAAAGTTTCTGTCTATTCCAACGGACTCATACTCAATGTCAAAGCACTGCCTAAAGGACTTTCTCTGTTCGGTGAGTATCAACTCGATACACGTGTCAATAAGCAAAAAGTGTACGCGGGTGAAGCTATTGAACTGATACTGACGATTGAGGGGAGCGGTAATCTGGATACGCTTGATGACATGGACTTAGAAATTCCCGGTACCACTCTCTATGTTAAATCGGTACAACAACATCAAGAGAATAGTATTGGAGTCTATAGTAAGGTATTTGAGATCATTTCAGATCAAAACTATACGATCCCTGCCATCACACTGAGTTATTTCGATAAAAAGAGCCAAAGAGAAAAAACGATACAAAGCAGAGCATTTGATGTTGAGGTGATAGAGACACACTTAGATATACATCACTCCAAAGCTAATCCGGTCAAAGAGGAAGCTTTCAAGAACACGGGAGATGAAACAGAGAGGATAACAGAAATGGAAAGAATAATATATTTTTTCATAGGCGTTTTAAGCAGTATAGTGTGTATGTTCATCTATAGACAAGTGAAAAACAAAATACAGCTTAAAAAGAAACCGGCACTTATCCATGTGCTCAAACAGACAAAAACACAAGATGCTTTGTTTAAAAAAATTGTCCCTTACGTCGGTAGAGACAGGGATTTGGACAGATTGATCTATCAGTTAGAGAGAAAAGAATCAGCAAACTTCAACAAGATAAAAAAAGAGATCATTCACAAGCTTCAATCGCTTCTCTCATAGAGTGATCTAGTACAATTATGGATCGTGTCATATAGATTCATTGTATAAATTATATGACAAAATGACATATTTATACATCTGGAGAAAAACTCTTGATATACTTTGACAACTTAAACGCATAAGGGATAATATGATAGTAGGCATAGAAGGTACAGTCGAGAGAAAAGAACCCACTTTTGTACATATCAATGTAAATGGACTGATCTATGAAGTGATGGTGTCTATCCATACATCGAATGCTGTTGCAGACAAAAAAGTGAAGCTTTTTGTGACACAGGTGATACGTGAAGATGCGAATCTCCTTTTTGGATTTATGGATCGCAATGAACAAAAGATGTTTGACACGGTTTTGAAGATAAATGGCGTAGGCCCAAAAGTCGGATTGG
>JBFEWI010000006.1:0-21055 GCA_041546475.1 Sulfurovum sp. | reverse complement strand
TGGTGAGGGAAGAGCAGGTCTGCACCGCCTGCATGGATGTCTATACTGTAATCCTGTGTGCCATGTTGATGTGCAAAGTGTTTTTCTATCATCGCAGAACACTCTATGTGCCATCCCGGACGTCCTGAAGAGAAAGGTGTCTCAAAGCAGATATCCTCACTCCCTTTACATGCTTTCCAGAGGGCAAAGTCTTTGGGGTTCCTTTTCTCAGAAGTGTGCGCTACACGGCTCTGGTTGTCCTCATCCTCGCCTACCTGGTGAGAGATATCACCATAGTGTGCATCTTTGCTTGTATCAAAGTAGACATCACCCGAGGAGATGACATAGGCAATATCTTTGTCGATGAGGGTTTGTATCATGTTCTCTATCGCTTGTAGGGACTCGGTGGCTTTTGGTTCGATGTCAGCAGGCTCTATACCCAGAGCAGCCATCTCTTTAAGGTAACGGTCGATGTAAAAAGAGGTGATCTCTTCCATGCTTTTACCCGTCTCTTCGACTTTTTTGATGATCTTGTCATCGATATCGGTAAAGTTCTTCCCCAGAGTGACTTTGTAGCCAAGGGCTTTGAGCGTACGTGAGAGAAGATCAAACGAGAGGCTGCTTCGCGCATGGCCTAAATGCGCATCATCATAAACAGTAGGTCCGCAGACATAAATGCTTGCTTCACCTTTACGGATGGATTCAAAAGTAAGTTTGGTTTTTTGTACGCTGTCATAGATGTGCATAGTAATTGCTGGACCTTTTATATATGTAGTACTGTGATTATAGCCAAAAGTTGATTAGAAGAGATTACCGTAAGTAATCGTGTATGAACTGTAGAACATAAAATGATCTATTTTAATGTTTTTTCTTTTTTAACATAAAGGTTAACACAAAATTAACACTTCACTTATAAACTTTCCGCATTCAATCTAAAAGGGGAGATATGAAAATCAAATATTCGTTAATAACACTATTGGCATTATCGTCAATCAATGCTGAAGAGATAAATCTGGAAGCCGTCAGTGTGACAGCAACAAAGATCGCAACACCAACAAAGGATGTATCGCAATCGATCGCAGTTGTAGATGAACAGACCATTGAAGACAAGAATATACTCAATATTCAAGAGGCTATAGAAAATATACCAGGCGTAAACGCAGAATCATCGACCAATTCACCAAGTCCAAGACTGATCATCAGGGGAGCAGGACTTAAAGCCAGATATGGTGTGAGAGAGATCATGGTCATGAAAGACGGTGTACCGATGACAGATCCGGATTCATTTACAAGGTTTGACTTCATCGATATGCAGGATGTATCAAGTATAGAGGTTCAAAAGGGACCTGGTTCCATCAATGCAGCAAATACAACAGGTGGTGTCATTCAGCTGATCACAAAGTCAGTATTTGAAGAAGGTGATGACAGAATTAAGATAGGTGTAGGTGATGACGGTCAAAAGAATATCAACATTAAAGTACGTGGTCAACTAGGAGAGAATGATTTCGCCTCTATGACTTTTTCCAAGCGTGCGATAGACAATGACTGGAGAGATAATAATGAGTTTGACTCGACTCAAGTGAGTGTAAAACATGGACATATTTTTGATGATGAGTCTACTTTAGAGACAGAGTTTTCTTATACTGAATCAAATATGAATATCCCAACTGATATGAATGCTACCGAATTTGCGACTTTCCAGGAAACGGGTGAACAGCATAATACAAGTTCACAGTGGCAACACAGTGCTAGAGATTCTAAAATCTTTGCTATCAATACTAAGTATGAAAAAGAGATCGGTGATGTACTGTTGAAACCAAGATTTTACTTTAATACCTGGGATCATTTTCACCCGGTAACCGGTTTGATCAATGACAGTGATGACAACAGCGTGTATGGAACAGATTTGGAACTTAATTATGCGCATAAAGCATTCGATAAGGAAGCAACGCTTGTAGCGGGTGTGACCTATAAAACAGATATAACGAATGATGCGAAGAAATATGAGTATGCAGATTATACAACGCAGACAGTTTCTCTTCCTTATCCTCCTTTTTCCCGTGAAGAAATTGTTAAAACACTATCTAACGACAAAGGTGCCTTAGCACAAGTAGAAGATAGCAGAACAACACTTTATGGTCTCTATGTGATGGAAACCTTTTCTCCAACTGAAGATCTTACTATAGATATGAGTACAAGAGTCGATAAATTAAGTATCGATATCAGTGGAAATGAGATCACGGCTTATGATTATGGGGCAAAAAGTTATGTAGCAGGTGCAGGGCTTTATGAAATAGACAAGACTTACAATCTCTTTTCCGCAAAAATTGGAGCGATATATAGATTAACGGATTCGACAAATATGTATGCAACTATCGCAACAGCAAATCAGGCACCTACCGGAAGTGAGATCGAAGCAGCACAAGATCAAGGCATTTCGCTTGATAAAAGTACCAATGTGAACTATGAGATCGGTCTTAAAAGCAGAATGAATGATCTATCACTTGATTTGGCGATCTATCAAAATGATGTGAATGATGAGATCATAAAAACGACAGATGCAGATGGGAATGTCATTTATGACAATGCCGGTGAAACACGTAAAAGAGGTGTAGAGTTTAACACTGTTTATAGGGTTTCAAATGAATTGGACATAGGTGGTTCTTATGCTTACAGTGATTTTGAATTTGTAACATATGAAGAGCAAGTAGGTTATGGCGGAGGTGCAACATGGGTCTCAAGAGATGGTAATGCCTTGCCTTATATTCCAGAGAATCAATACTCTTTATTCGCAGCATATAGAATGGAAAACGGGTTTAAAGCCAGAGTCACTACAAAGGGTTGGGGAAGTTACTACATGGACAATGCAAATACCCAAAAGTATGAAGGGTATGACTTTGTGACAGATCTGATGCTAGGGTATGAGTACCAAGCACATAATATACAGTTGAATGTAAGAAACTTGACAGATGAACATTATGCAATGCAAGCGTCAAAAGATGCGAATGGAAATGTGTCATATAAAGCAGCTGCACCTCAGAGTTTTATGGTGACTTATAGTTATACATTTTAAAGGAGAATAGATGGTAGAGTTCAAAGAAACTAGAGAGCGTAACGATATCTACGGATTGCCCGTACTGGGATTTTTATTTAAAAATCAAATATTCTTGATGGTATTGAAACTCTTTGTGCTTGCTCTTTTTATCTATGGTGTCTATAGGGGGTTTGTGGACCCAGGTGAAGAAAATATCTTCACGACTTATCTTTTTTGGGGGTTGTTCTGGTCCCTCTTCATAGTGGTGACCCTCTCCACATTCGGTAGAGTTTTCTGCGGTATCTGTCCCCATGGATTTTTGGGAAAATACATCACGAAGTTCGGTCTTAAGAAAGAGATGCCGAACTTTTTGAAAAATAGATTTATCGGTATTTTCATTTTATTTTTTGGATGGTGGGGCATTTATTATGCGGCACCTGAATTTTGGAAACTGCCGCTTGCGACAGCCTGGCTTTTTACTGCACTTACAGTGTTCGCCTTTGTAATGTATTATCTCTACAAAGATATGAGTTACTGTAAATATATCTGTCCTATCGGTACTTTGACAAAAGCCTATGCAAAAGTTTCCTTTACAGCGTTGGGTACCTATAAAGAGGATTGTCACAGTTGTAAAACATTGGATTGTGCAGTAGCCTGTTCATACAACCTAAGACCATTTGCCTTTGACAACAAAAACTCTATGGATGACTGTACATTGTGTATGGATTGCAGCAGTGCTTGTGATTCTGTGGCATTCAGGTTTACAAAACCTTCACGAAGCTTGTTTGAAAAATTTAAATTCAACAAAGCGGAGGTGTGGGCTTTGATCCTTATCACCGCAGCAATATCGATCACCATGAACTTTCACCATGCTTTGGGCCGTTCTGCTATTGCCGATACCTTCATCTGGTCACAGACAGCAGCATACGCGCAACAATATATAGATTTCGGAACACTGGATGCAGTAGGGCTATTCGCCTTTATCTATGCTACGGTCATTTCGATCGCTCTTGTATATATCGGTATGTTTGCAGCTTCGAAAGTTTTAAAAGCGCCATTTGAAAAAACCTTTTATACGCTAGGGTATGCATTTGTACCTTTATTTGTTATAGGTGGATTATCACACTTGATACATAGTTTCTTTACGCATAATTATGCAGATATAGCCAACGGATTTATCTATGGATTTGGTTTGGATACAGCTCCGGTTGACAACCTGGCATCAAGAAGAGATACTTGGCTCAATATCTTTAATGTAATTCCTTACATTGCAGCCATTTGGGGATATTTGATCCTTGCAAAAAGAATAAAATCTTTTAAAGCAAGCAAAATAAAGAAGACCATAGCATTTGTATTTGCTTCTTCTTTGATCACTCTGTTTGTGTCAATCAATGTCTATAAAGTCTATGTATTTAAAACATATGGCATGGCAAAAATGGGTCATCATGGTAGTCATGGGAATCACGGTACCGCTAAAGAGATCAATCCGGAAAAACCTGTGCTGAAATGTGAAGCTGGAAAGTGTAGTGCTGCTATGAAAAAGCAGTAGATCTTGTAGAATATTTTAGAAATATTGTAATAAGAAAGTCCAAAAAGCTAAAGATTTTTATATTTAGCTTCGTGGATTAATAGAATCATTTAATAGTTAGAGAATATTAAATACGCAATACGTGTTTGATTTCAGTAATTTTATGAGAATTGGCACTCTCTTTATGTAGTTCGTTAAGCACATTACCTACTTCGGCATTTCCCATCGTTAGGAACAATCCCTTTAATGCATGTACAGAAAGATTAATAGAGTGGATATCTATCACCTCTTTGCTCAATAATTCCTGCAGCTTATTTAGCTCTTTTGTCAGGTCTCGCTTTCCAGACTCAAGAAGAGGTACTATTTGCTCATCTTCAAAACCAAAATCTTTAAAGTGCTCAGAAGCAATCTCCATTGTTTCACTGATGAGGTTTTTCATCTAAAGTTCCTTTCTGTATGTCATTGACATTATATAGATATGTCACTAAGAGATAGCATAATGCGAACCTTTGCAACAGACTAAATGAAATGTTCTTGAAATTGTAAGATTACATGGTGTATAGTAGGAAGAGTGTAATATAATCAAAAAAAACAAGGTTTATCAATGGTCCGTATAGCTATAGCCGATGATCATGAAATTGTACGTAATGGACTGAAGATGCTCATTGATAAAGAAAAAGATATGACAGTGCAAGGAGAGGCTTCTTCATACTCTGAACTCATTGAATTACTTCAAGAAGACAGTATCGACCTATTAATACTGGATCTAAACCTAGGTGATACAAACGGTGTGGAATCGATCGAAAATGTGAGTAATCTTTTTCCTGCACTTTCCATACTTGTGCTAAGTACCTATCCGGAAGAACCCTATGCGATACAAACTTTCAAAGCCGGTGCATCCGGTTATCTCAACAAAACAGTGATTTCATCAGAACTGATCAAAGCGATTCGTAAAATTACAGCGGGGAAAAAATATATCAGTGAAGCTCTTGCTGAAAACCTGGCATATGGGTTCAGTCTTGAAAAAAGTGATACAGATCCTATTGAACTGCTTTCAAAACGTGAATTTGAGGTTTTATCGCTTATTGCTTCAGGACAAACATACAAAGAGATAGCGAGTCAACTTGATCTTAGCCCTAAAACCGTCTCTACCTACCGTACACGTATTTTAGAAAAACTAAATCTTACCAGTACGGCACAACTTATACGTTTTGCCTATGAGCATAATATTCCGAATTATTGATTCTTTGAGTACATTGCTGCGATGGCTATAGAATTTTAACTGTGACTTAATTCTATCTTAAATACTGCGCCGACATCATTGTTATAAAAACTCAGTGTGCCATTACAGTGTTCGTCTATGATCAACTTTGACATATACAGCCCCAATCCAGTCCCATCATGTTCCTTTTTTGTCGTAAAATAAGGATCAAAAATCTTATCCATGATGGATGTGTCTATTCCCCCGGCATTATCACCAATCTCTAAAACGGATTTCTCCGAATCGGAATAACATTTTATAGTGATGGTTGGATCTGTGGTGTTGTTTTCTAACAGTGCATCTTCCGCATTTTTAATGAGATTCATAATGACCTGAAGCACTTCGTTGGCATAAGTTGAGATACTGTGTTTACTATGACACTCAGTTCGTATCGTGATATTTTTACTTTCCAAGCCAGTTTGGACAAGTTCCAGTGTACGTTCTATAAGGGCAGCAAAGGTCGTATCTTCTTTCTTTTTGTCTGTTTTAAAGAATTCTCTGAAATCATCAATGGTAGAGGAGAGATGCTGTACATAGTTAGATATTCTCTCTAGCCTATTGTGAAAAAATGTTTTGTCGTATGTATCATTTTTTATTTTTAATTCTAATGCAGAAGTGGTCAATGTAATGGCATTTAACGGTTGTCTCCACTGATGTGCGATCATACTGATCATCTCGCCCATTTGAGCCATTCGGGATTGTCTAAACAAGATCTTATCTTTGCGTCGTAACTCTTCTACGGCTTGATGTTCAGTAGTGATATCTTGAATAGTCCCTACAGATAATAATGGTTCTCCGTTGCTGTCAAAGGTAGTTTCACAATTCTCCTTGACATACTTGATACGTCCATCAGGCATAAGAAGTCTATGTTCCACTTCATAGGGTTCTTGTGTTTTTAGACTGTTGTAATAGGCTGTCTCAACTTTCTCCTTATCTTCAGGATGGATAGCATTAATGAAATGCTTGTATGTGATCATATCCATTGTTCTTGGTACTTCAAATATATTATAGGTCTCATCGCTCCATGTCAATATATCATGAACAAGGTCCAGTTTCCATGAGCCGAGTTTTGCTTGAGCTTGCGATTTTTTAAGATCGGCTATAGCGATCTCTATGGTTGTTTCCAGTTTATGATTCAGTTCACTGAGTTTATTGGATAAATTTATTTCATTGGTAAGATCTGTGTGCGTACCGATCATTCGGACCGCATTACCGATGTCATCAAATTGTACTCTTCCCCGATCGTATATCCAGACCCAGTGGCCATCTTTATGACGAAGACGATGTTTATGTTCATAGATATCTGTTTTACCATCAAGATAGCGCAGGATCTCTTTATCTGCCTTTTTGAGATCATCAGGATGTACCAATGCACGCCAAGTCTCCAGATTATTTTCAAGCTCCCAGTCCTTGTACCCTAACATCTCTTTCCATCGAGGCGAAAAGTAATAGGTATTATTTTTAATATCCCAATCCCACAGACCGTCACGGCTGGCACTAAATGCCAATTGCATCCGTTCATGAAGCACACTATTATCATACTCAAGTTTTTTCTGTTTTGATATATCCCTCCAAAGCACATGAAGCAACTTTTTATTGTTCTGTTCAATAGGTGTCAGTGTGACCTCTGTCCAAAAATCTTCACCGGTCGCTTTAGTATGTATCCATTCAAAACGGTTTACACCATTATAAAAGGCAAGCTCAATCATATCTGCTGCTTTCTGAGATGAGAGTATGCCATCAGGTTGATATTTTGGTGAAAGTTCTGCAGGTGAAAGATTTAACAGATCTTCTTTTTGAGTATATTGCAGCATCTTTAGTACGGCTAAGTTACAGTCTACGAATTTTCCATCTTTCAACATGAGTACACCATCTGTGACACTCTCAAAAGCAAGTTCGTGGAGCGTCTTTTGCTCTTGTAATTCTTTTTGCTGCTTATTGATTTTCTCATAGGCAGATCGTAACTTATCGCGTTCTTTTTTTAATAAATTATGACGATAGTAAAGTATGAAAAGCAGAATAAGAGCTCCGATCACGATCTGCCAGATCATTTTATGGTCAACTTTTTTTCCTGTATGCATATTGATCCAATTACTATAGATGTCCCTTTGGACCTTTGGACCAACTGCATCGATCGTTTTATTGAGTATATCAAGTAATATCTGGTTACTGTGATGTACTGCAATGCTCTCATTGATGCTAAGTCCTGTGAATCGTCCGATGATCTTTAACTCTTCAGGGTAATAGTGGCTGATCTTATATGTTACAGGCAGTATGGCTCCTAGGTAAGCATCCACTTTGTCTTGTGCGACACTTTGTAAACCTTCCTGCAGATCATTAACAAATATCAGTTCTAGATTTGGATATTTGGATTTGACATCGTCTATATAACTATTGTTACCTTTGCAGATAGAAACCTTTAATGTACCCGCATTTGAAATATCGGATAGAAAGGGTTTCTTTACTTTTGAAACTAAAACCACATCATCTTTGGTAATCGGTTTTGTAAATGCCAGGTCACGGTGATACGTTTGGTCTTTTAGTCTTGGTATGGCAATATCTATCTCTTTTTTTTGTGTGGATGATAGGCACTCTTCCCAACTTTTCGTACGGACAAATCTAAAAGGAACACCTACGACCTTCTCGTACGCTTCAGTAAGTTCTACCAATATGCCTGTTGGGCGATCACTGGTTTGATCTATATAGGGTCTCCAGAGATTTGCTCCGCAAACAAGTATCTCTTTCTTTTTTTGAAGATAGATCTTCTCTTTGCTGTTAAAGATCGTATTGACACTTTGATCGTTTTGCAAAATAAAGTCTTTGAGACCAAGATCATTTTTTACAAGTCCTAGCTTTTTATAGGCATCATAGATCCTAAGTATATTTTGGTTAGAAATATTTCCAAGTTTTGTTGTCCTGTAATAGGCCAACTTTTTAAATGCATGTGCCTGATAGTTGAGCTCATTATATGTTTTATTTTGCGTATTGTATTTGTCCAGGATCAGTTGAATGGTCTCATCTATGTGTGAAAAAGCGTATTCCCATCCTTTCAGAGAAGCTTCTTTGAATAACTGAGCTCTTTTTGGATGCTTTTTCACTTCTTCTTCACTGCTAAAAAGGAGATCATTGTAAAAAGTAAAACCATAGTCTTTGGGATGAAATATTTTATAATGGATCCCCATTTTATCAAGTTGGTAGGTTTCATCAGCATTATAAAGAACAATACCGTCTGCATGATCGGAGAGAAGACTTTCTTTGATGTCTGAGTGTAAATGTACGTGTTTAGACGGTTCGACAGTGATATTCTTTTCATTTAGAAAAGCACGTATAGATAAAGAGTCTATCATGGTTCCTGATGCATCAATATGTTTTCCTGAAAAATCTTCAATTTTTTGGATATCAGGACGTACTTTGGTCACTATAACAACGGGAGAGTCTTGAAAAATTGCTGCGAGTAGAACAATTTTTTTGCCATGTGCCCGATCAGCAATCAAAGAGGTACTCCCCGTTGCATAATCTGTTTTCTGTTGTATGACATTTTCTACAATGTCCTGTGAAAGGTTCACCTCTTTGATCTCAACATCCATACCGGCTTCTTCATAGAAGCCTTTTTCCTTTGCCATATAATAACCTGCAAATTGAAATTGATGATACCAATGAAGCTGCAGGGTCACTTTGTCAAGATCTTGTGCCGAAAAAAGGTGACTTATCAGAAATACCATGATGATGATGTATTTCATACTTGTGTTCTCAGGGCTCTTCTTATGCATGGCTTATCCGGTTATTTTGTATCATCGTATGCGGTGGGTTATTATTTTTCAAGTTTTGTTGCCAGATAATTTCGAATTATACTTAGCAGGTTGTCCGGCTCTATCGGTTTACTGATATAATCATCCATACCGGCTTGCAAGAAACGTTCACGGTCACCTTTAAGGGCATTCGCAGTCAATGAGATGATGGGTGTATGTTTTTGACCGCTTTGCTTTTCTATCTCCCGAATGGTTTTGGTTGCAGCTACTCCACTGAGTTTTGGCATATTTTCATCCATCAGAATCAAATCGTATGTTCCTTTTTTAAACTTTTCGATGGCTTCTAAACCATTATTTGCAGTCTCATAGGTGATGCCTGCATTCTTGAGAATAATCCCTACAAACATTCGGTTGGCTTCATAGTCTTCGACCAGTAGAATATGACCATGTATCGGAGTATGCTCTTTATGCAGCGGTTCCAATTTATCTTGAGGTGCTTCACCATCGGGCATAGCTATGGATAGTTTAAATGTACTGCCTTTTCCCTCTTCACTTTGAAAGGTGAGTTCGCCGCCAAGCATTTTTGCCAATTCTCTGCTGATCGACAGACCAAGGCCGGTTCCACCATACTGTTGTGTCGTACCTTCTACCTGGTAAAATGATTTGAAGACAGATTCATGTTTCTCTTTGGGAATACCGATACCATAATCTTTCACATGGATATTTAGCTTCCCTTTGGCATACCAGATAATGCATTTGACACGTGAACCTTTAGGTGTGAACTTGATAGCATTTGAGAGAAGATTGCTGAGTATCTGTTTGATCCTCAGTATATCGCCGTAAAGATTTTTTGGCATACTATAATTGAACTGGATGGTCAGAACAATTCCCTTGTCTGCTGCTTTGACCTGAAAAAGTTCTGCCACTGCGACCAGCTCTTCATAAGGGTTAAAGTAAACCGGTTCGATCTCCATCATACTGCTTTCTATTTTACTGATATCTAAAATATCACTCACAATACGTAAGAGTGAATCTGATGAGGATTTAATGACTTGAAGGTATTTCAATTTTTCCGGATCGGTCTCTTTTTCTTTTAACAGCGAGATAAAACCGGTAATTGCATTCAGGGGAGTTCGTATCTCATGAGACATATTGGCTAGAAATTGGCTTTTTTGAGTCGAAGCATTCTCAGCCATCTCTTTGGCTTTACGTAAAGTCTGATTGATATCCTTCATTTTTGTATGGTAATATTTTAGTTTTTTTTGGTTGATGACACTCTCAATTGTACGAGATATGATATTTTGAAAGAGAGTGATATTTATTGGCTTTAGCACAAAGTTCGATATACCAAGATTGATCAGTTTTAAAAGGTAATCAGATTCATTATGTGCAGACATGACAATAATATGTGCTTCAGGATGCATCTTCATGATCACTTCGATCATTTCAATGCCGTTCATCTTTGGCATATTGATATCTGTGATGACAATATCATAGAATGCGTGATGTTCCTCATAAAATTGTTTGTACTTTTGAAGTCCCTCTTCTCCATCGGTCGCGGTATCAACCTCAGTAAAATAATGATCCAATATATCTATGGTACTTTCACGTACTATTTCACAGTCTTCGACATAAAGAACCTTTAGGGTCTTGCCTCTTTCTAAAAATTTTTCAAGCATCTGCCCCAATTTTTACTCACTTTATATAGTTGCATATCATTATATTAATAAAATAACTTAAACGCTTACTTTAGATTTTTATCTTCCATTATACAGGACATCATGACATTAAATGTATGATGAGATGTATAAAAATTGTTCAAATTATATATTTTATAATACAGTTATCTGTTTGGTGATTTGAAAAAATTATATCATGTATTCCATTAATATAATAAATGTAGGATTTTTCCTACATTCTGTAAGTATTGATACTCTTGTATAGATCTCATTTTTTTTATACTATTTCACACTAATACGTCTGACATTAAGGAGTATGTATGCATATAGACAAGGACAAGATAGCTTCACAGCTTGGGTTTCAACGCAGTGATTTTGATACATTATTAGCTCTGTTCAGTAACAATGCAGCATCCTCTCTGGATGAGATGAAAAAGAGTATTGAGGAAAAAGATATGCAGGGTATTGCAGATGCATCACATGCTATAGCAGGGGGTGCAGGTAATATTCAACTCAATGATATCTATGAAATGGCTATGACCATAGAGTTGGCAGCAAAAAAAAATGAGAATATCGATTATCATTTGTACTACGAAAAGTTAAGCAGATTACTGGATTCAATATAAAAGACGATCGTTCAATGCATTTACACATGGTATCAGATAAAAAATCACACCTTCTTTTTAAGGTGACAGTATGAATAACTTAGTCATGCAACAGCTCAGAGAAAGTTTTGGAGCAGAATTTAATACAGAATATCTTACGGCTGAATTCAAACATTTTATAGCGAAGGTAGAAACGACTTATAGTGATTTTACGCAAGAGAATATCTTACTTGACACGACACTCAACACCCTCTACAAAGAACTAAATGAGGCAAACAGGAATGTGATAGAAAGAAACAATGATCTCTACGAACTCCTCCAAGAACGTTCAAGTGATTTGACACAACAGACAGAAGAAGCAAATAAAGCACTGAACCTTCTTAATCAATATCGAGAGGCTATCGACAGTTCATTGATTGTAACTATCACGGATCCCAAAGGGATCATTACCTATGTCAATCAAAACTTTTGCAAGATCAGTGGGTATTCCCTGGAAGAGACTATTGGCCAGTCACATAATCTTATTCGGCACCCTAACACAAGTCCTGATGTCTATAAAAAACTATGGAGTACAATTCAAAAGAAGAAAATATGGAAACACACCGTACGTAACCAGAAAAAAGACGGCAGCAGTTACTATGTGAGTTTGAGCATTATTCCTTTTCTTGATATAGAGGGAAATATCATTCAATATGTCTCAATCCAGGAAGATGTAACGGCAAAGATCTTAAGCCGACAAAAACTTAAGGCTGAAAAAGAGAGAGCCTCCATTCTTTTTAACCATCAAGAGAGTGCCGTTATTATCTCCAATAAACAATCCGGTATCATCGAGGCCAATCAATCCTTCTATAGCTTATTTGATTTTGAAAACTTGCAGGACTTCAAAAAAAAGCATCTCTGTATCTGTGAGTTATTTGAGGAGGAGGAAGGCTATCTGAAACAGAGTACACCTGAGCGTTACTGGGCAGATGAGATCTTTGAGAACCCTGATAAGGCACACAGAGCACTTATTAGGAATAAATGGGGTGAAATAGCCACGTTCAGAGTACATTCACGTTATATCGACCTTGATGGTGAGAGATCGATGTTATCCACTTTTACAGATATATCCGAGTCCGAAAAGCTCCGGGTACAAGCCGAAGAGGCGCAACAGGCCAAATCAGAATTTCTTGCGAACATGAGTCATGAGATCAGAACTCCCCTCAATGGTATCTTTGGCTTTTTACAGCTCCTGAAAGAAAGTAAACTTGATCCTATGCAACAGGAGTATGTGAATATTGCACAAGGTTCTATGGGAACACTGATCGATGTGATCAATAACATTCTTGATTTTTCCAAAATTGAAAGTGGCAAAATAGAGAAAAGAATCACTGTGGTCAATGTCTATGATCTCTTTGAATCGATCTATGAGATCTTTTTACCTGTGGCGCAGAGTAAAAACATACATTATGTATTAAAGATCGATCCTGATATTCAGAGATCATTCAAAACAGATGAACAGTATATACGACAGATCCTTCAAAATTTTATTAATAATGCTTTAAAATTTACACCTCCGAATGGCTCTGTTACTGTTAATATTCAATTCGTCTCCGCAGATAAGGATACACAACGTATTAGAGTGAGTGTGCAAGACACCGGCATTGGTATCGAAGAGAGTAAGCTAGAGACCATTATGCAACCTTTTTCTCAGGCAGACTCAAGCACCACAAGAAAATTTGGGGGTACGGGACTCGGACTGAGTATTAGTCACTCTCTCATCGAACTTTTGGGAGGAGAGATGGAGATCATCAGTACAGAAGGGAAGGGGAGTACATTCTCTTTTGAAATCGATACGGAAATAAGTACGACTTCTCAAGAAGACAGCCACAAAGGTGTCAAGGATAAATCTCTTTCATCCAATACCGAGCCTGAATCAACGAATGAGACCTTTAATATTTTAATTGCTGAAGATTATGAAGTGAATCAAATGTTTATGGGCATGCTGCTCGATAAGTATCATGATATTACATATGATTTTGCCAATGATGGCCAGGAGGTCATTGATCTGCTGAACAAAAATGCTTATGATATTATTTTAATGGATATCAATATGCCGGTGATGAATGGTTGTGATGCTACTGTCATTATCAGAAAAGAATTGCAACTTGATATTCCTATCATTGCTTTAACGGCCAATGCACTTGATGGAGATAGAGAGAAGTTCTTAAGCATGGGAATGGATGATTATTTAGCAAAGCCGTTAGAGCTTACCAATGTGGATTTAATACTCAAAAAATACAGGCCACGTTCATCATCTACTTCGTAGTGGTCGGTATATATCTTTTATGCGATAAAGAGAGATCAGTTTGACTCTAGAGCCGCTCTGATCTGTTTAGGCATATAATATTTGAACTGTTTAGGATAGATGAAAAAGTCTATTTCACCTTGTGCCTCTTGAAGTTCACTCCATTCTTCAATATCAAAATTGATAGCAACTACACCCAAAGAAGGAATCTTCGAGATAGTACCCCCCGCTACCATCTTTGCAAATTCCGTTACTTGTGGATTGTGTCCAACCACTAAAATACTTTCAAAGTGTTTCTCTTGCATCATCAATGTCTCTTTCAGCCTTTTAGGCTGAGTGAGATAGAGTTCTTCCAGGTAATGTCTAGGGCCTTCAAACTCAAGTTTATCGGCCAATCCATCTGCAGTTTCCTGTGTCCTAATAGAACAACTTGAAATGACAAGATCCGGTAAAATGTTGCGTAGTTTCAGATACGAACCTATCGTGTTGATATCTTTACGGCCTTTTTTTGTAAGGCCGCGCTCAAAATCACTCGCTTCCGGGTCCTGCCAGTCTGATTTCGCATGTCTTATAAGGTAGATTGTTTTGATGTGAATACCTTTAAAAATTTTATTTAAATGTTAGAATGGAATTACATACGTCCTAATTCTTGAGACATAGATTCCGATGCTTTGTCCATAATCATTTTTGCCAATGCAACGTTTCCATCATCACGGAAGATAGAGAAAACATTCAGTTTATTGAAGTTGTCTTTAGAAGTTGCTCCTGCACTGTTAATGAGGAACACATGTCCATCAAGTGTTTTTGCTTCAATAGAAGATGCTTCGCTAAAACCGACATCCAGAGAAGATTCGGACACCATACGGTATGCATCGTTGAAGATACTCGCTGAGTAAGCGATGTCTGTACCAGTGTTGTCATTGTCAAGATAGAGTGTTTCCCCTGAGTAGTTCAGTACAGCTGACCCAAGGTAGCCATTTACTGCTCGAAGCCTTTTCATTGATTTATCAAAGTCGATCATTGTATTTATCCTTTTGTTTTATTTTTATATTAAAATTGATTAAGCATTCAGTTCGCACATGTACATGTTGAATGTTTCAGCACTCTGTCCATTCTCTGCCAACCAATCCATCAAAGCTTTTTCTGAAGCTTCAACACCGTCACTCTTTTCTATTTCCAATAGTTTTGCGTAGAGTGGCTCTATAACTTTTCTAGCACCCTCAGACATCTGTTTACGTGTTGAAACATAGTTTCTGAATGAACCGTCAGGGTTGTTTGCTACTCTAACTTGTGCACATACCCAGTAAAATCCACCGTCTTTACATAGGTTTTTTACAAATGCGTTCACGTCTTTTCCTGCTTTAAGATTATCCCATAAATATTTGAAAATAACTTTTGGCATATCTGGATGGCGAAGAAGTGAGTGTGGCTGGTCGAGTAACTCTCCCTGTGAATATCCTGATATCTTCATAAATATCGGGTTGGTATAGGTAATGTTACCCTCCGCATCCGCTTTAGATACGATCATATCTACACTTGTTACTTCATGTTCAACATCTGTTGGTGTTGGTCTATCCATTTTTTCTCTCCTGATTAGTTTTTGATGGTATTATAATAACAGATAACCCACTTTGTGTATGTAGGATTTCTCTTACAGCTAAAAACTATTTATTCCATTATAATGAGACATCTAAAAATCATATATAAGAAGAGAGCTTTAAATGGAAAGAATAGACGCTGATGAATTGAAAGATCTACTCAATGATGCCACACGAAAAATGAAATCGGCTGAGGATAATATCGCGATCAATACTATTGTGGAGAAACTTATCGTCTCAGCGATGGATTCTGAGTTTGCATCTTTATGGGCTTTTAATGAATCAAAAGCATTACTTTTACGGGAACGAAGCGAGGATAGTGTTCGTGAGATCTCTATGCTTGATCAGCGGGGAGTTCTGGCTAAATGTTTTTTAACCTTGAGTGGAGGTATTTATAACTATCTTGCCAGTGAAAAAGAGTATCGTCCAGAAACAGACAACCCAGATGAGATAAGAATGAAATCAAAGATCATCATCCCTTTACTGGATGAGGATCGATTT
The DNA here is from genome assembly GCA_041546475.1 of Sulfurovum sp. Classification (GTDB taxonomy): domain Bacteria; phylum Campylobacterota; class Campylobacteria; order Campylobacterales; family Sulfurovaceae; genus Sulfurovum. The sequence goes on along the minus strand of JBFEWI010000006.1, from coordinate 4,834 downwards.
GTAGGGATGGTGACTGCCTACTCTTCTGTCCAAAAGATCAAAAACTTTGATGAAGATGATATGGAGATCCTTGAGGCCATGGTACCATTTATGATCAATGTGATCTATCGTATGCACCCTGAAATGAAAGAAGATGATTCTGAGAGAGTCTATATCGGTGAGCGTCTGCGTCAAGAGTCGCGAAGTGTGGCTAAGAAGGTTGAAGAGATCAAGGAGACGCAAAAAACAGTTGAAACACCTGACACGACCTTGACCTTTCTCTCCAATACAGTACATGATATTCGAACACCGGCCAATACGCTTTATGGATTTTTAGAACTTCTTGAAGACCAGGTGGACAATCCCCGTCTATTGCAGTACATTCATAATGCTAAAGAGAGTGCACAATTTATCAATGATCTGACGACCTCTATTTTAGACAGGGTTTCCAGTCAAAGAGAACGTTCACAGGCAAAACCGGTTCAGGTAAGTCCAACAAAATTCTTCGCGGATATCGCCGAGATATTCTCAGCGAATATGTTTAATAAAAATATTACGTTCAATATCTATATCGATCCTTTACTCCCAAAAGAGATCATTGTGGAAAATATCATGCTGAAGCGGGTGATAATGAACCTTATCGGGAATGCCTACAAATTCACACCAAGCAAAAAGACGATTCTTTTCTCTGTGCAATATGAACCATCATCTCAGCGTATCCTTGTTTCTATCAAAGATACAGGTATCGGTATTGCAAAAGAGAAACAGGATGAGATATTCAAGGCATTTGCACAAGCCGAAGATGATACAAGTGTTAATTATGGGGGAACAGGCCTTGGTCTTTCGATCAGTGCACAGTATGTGAATGATCTTGGCGGAGAGTTAAAGCTCAAGAGTGAACTGGATGTAGGAAGTACCTTTTACTTTAACATCCCGATAAAAGTCATCAATGAAACAGAAACATTCAAACCGGTTAAAAACAAAAATATACATATTGGGATGTTAATGGGTACCGATAATGTGTTCAGCGGGAAAAACCTGATACAGTATCTTCAGAGTATGGGACTTGAAAATGACAATATCAGTCCGATCAAAAGTATCTCTAAAGCACCTAAAAAGATGACGCATCTCATCTGTTTTCAAAATCAACTGAATGATGATGTCACGACATTCACTCAAGAGAAGAATATAGAGCTACTTGTTGTTGAAGAGTCATTTTTATCACTGCTTCAAAATGAAGATAAAAATAACTTTACGGTCATTTCACAATATGGTTATTATGCGAATACCCTGCATACATTCATTTCTAACAAAGCTCAGATAAAAGTATTGATCGTAGATGATGACCGTATCAATATCCAATTGATAAGGGCGATGCTTGAAGAGGAGTTTTGCCATATCGAAACAGCAATGGATGGAGAAGTTGCACTTAATATGTTACAAGACGGTGCAAAAGAAGGAGAGCCTTACTCTTTAGTTTACCTAGATAAACATATGCCAAAACTCTCTGGAACGGAAGTTATTGATCAGTTCCGTACATTTGAGAAAAAAGAGAAGCTAAGTCCTGTTTTTGCTGTTTCAATTTCAGGTGATAGCATTGAAGAGAGTAAAAAAGATAAACATTTTAACATGTTTGTTGGCAAGCCATTTAATAAAAAAGAGATAAAAAAGACACTCAAAGAAGCTACAAGTTTCAAATAATGCAACCTCTGTATGCGAGTAGATAATACCCGCATGCCAGATATCTAAATGTCGTCTTTTCTCTTTATAGTTTACCCAAGAAATCACTGTATTTCATTGGTTGACAATAGAGATAACCCTGTACCGTCATTGAATCAAATTTTTGTACAAATTCATCTTCGCTCACTGTTTCAACCCCTTCAACTATCACATCAATGTCTAGAGCATGTGACATTTGAATAATCGCTTGAAAGAGTGTTTTACGTTTGACATCTTTAGCAATATCTCTTATATAAGATTTGTCAATTTTTATCATAGTGATCGGGAGGAGTGCAAGATACCTTAATGAAGTATAACCGGTGCCATAGTCATCAAGCTGAATACCGATATCCATTTCTCTGATCTTCTCAAGTATCAAAACCAGATTATCTATATTATGCGTCAATGTCTCTTCCATGATCTCCAAGTTCAATTTTTTTCCGACTAGATTATAGTGGGATCGTAAAAACTGAACTGTTTCGATAAAATCGCTTTCCATGAGAACAACAGATGAAATGTTAATAGAAAGAGAAAAGTCTTGGATCCCCATTGTTTCCAGCGTGGTAAACATTTTAGATGCTTCAATAAATGTTTTAATAGTGAGTGGTCCGATCATACCGCTCTGTTCAGCAATAGGAATAAAGGTTTCAGGTAAAATTTCACCATATTTGGGATGTTTCCACCTCGCAAGAAGTTCTGCACCGCTAAAACGTCCTTTGTCGTGAGAGTATTGTCCCTGATATACAAAATAGATCTCTCCATTTTCCAGAGCAGCAGGAAGGTCCTTCATAAGAGATATGCTTTTTTCTAAAGAAGATCGATCTTCCGGACGGGTAAATGCAATATGGTTTTTACCGTCTTTTTGTACTTTTCGCATAGTATTTTCAGCGGTTTTAAGCAGTCTATATCCATCATTTTCTCCAGGAGAGGAGATGCTGATACCGATAGAGGCACTGACATAAAACATATTGGGATCCACAAAGAATGGTTCGTAAAGTGCATTGATGATACGCTTGGCAAATACGGTAGCACTCTCATCTGACTGAAGATGCTGTGACACGATGGCAAACTGTTCATTTCCTACTCTGGCCAAAATATCATCGGCCTCTAAAAGTGATGCGATCTTTTGACTGAGCTGTACGATCAACTTATCATCGATATCAAATCCGAAAGTTTCATTGAAACGGGAAAGATCATCAAATTCAATGAAGAGCAATGTAGTAAGGTTTTTATTTTGTTCGGAAAAAGAGAGTTTATGCTCAAGTGACTCAATCACATACGTTCTATTAGGAAGCTTTGTAAGCGGATCGATTTGTGTTGTTTCCAAAGAGATCTTCTCCATTTAAAGGATCAGAGATTAAGAAGCTTGCGTATATGTTGTTTATAGGATGTTGGTAAAATAGGTTTTTTAAAAAAAGCATCAAAATAGGTACTTTTTTCTTCATATTCCTGTGGATAAATACTCAGTGCCGCAATACGTGTATCTTTACTTTTTTCTTGTGCACTTTTTGCAATTTCAATGCCCGATCCATCAGGAAGATTGATATCGATCACCATAGCGTCGTAATGATGCTTGGCAATATTGGCAAGTGCATCTTTGACATTGTTTGACTTGTCTACTTGTATCTTTATAGAAAGGTCTTTGCTCAGTGAATCAATCACCTTCTCTTCAAATTCAATAATAAAATCAATATCATCTACAATCAGGATTCTTTTACTCATATAAGATTATACCTTCTCAAAGTTTTTAATATTTTAACACATTAGTACTAAGATGTATGTAGGGAATTTCGTACAAAGAGTATGATCATACAGTTTACATACAAGAGTGACAGTAAGTTTAACGTATATACTCAAGAAGCAAGAGATTCACGCCATATAATAAAAAAGAGAAGAGCAGTAGGGCCAAGAACCAATAAAAAGATCTTTTTGATCGAATGATCCCCATGAACTTATCTGTACCCACCTCTTTTACTGTCAGTATAAAAAGTACCCATCCTCCGATACTCCCGGCCAATGCAAGCCCTGAAGTACCTAGAGGATGCATAAGTATCAGTGAGAATGTCACAGAGGTGAGTAGAGAGTACACAGCGATCTTGGCTGCTTTTTTGTGTCTGTGTGAGGCATAGAGAAAGAGAGAAAAAAGTTTTGCCAGTCCGAAAGGCAGCAGGCCCACCATATACATTTGAAGTACACGGACCGTTTCGAGTGTTTGAACACTTGTAAATTTCCCTCTTTCAAAAAGGAGCCATACGATGGGTTCTGCCAGTAAGATACCACCGACCATCGCCCCACCTAATAAAAATGCAAGTAGCCAAAAAGCCTGGTCGAGGTTCTTGTACGCTTCAGTCTCATTGTTGTTTTTCAGTGCTTTGGAGACAGAAGGGAAAAGTACCGTGGCTGTGGCTATGGCAATGATGGCAAGGGGAAGCTGGAAGACACGGTTGGCATAAAAAAGGTAAGAGACAGAACCTGTCATGAGGAATGTTGCCAGAAGCGTGTCGATGAACGCAGAGATCTGAGGCGTGGAGTTCCCCAGAATACCGGGTAAAAAGAGAGACTGAAAATGTTTTTTCTCTTCATCAACATCTCTACTTTTTCTGTATTTCCATCCCCCTATAAGGATCTTATGCAAGCTAAGCTTATTGAGTGTGACAAGATGCGAGAGTACCTGCAATCCTCCACCGATGAGTACGGCAAAACTCAGTGCATAGGCCACTGTTTTCGGATCCTCTTTCATATAGATGTAGAGTGCTGCAATCATCGAGATGTTGAGCAGGGCTGTCGACATAGCTGTGGTAGCAAAATGGTTTTTGTATTGTAAGAGGGTGGCCAAAAATGTGACGATGAAGATCAGGTCCAAATACCAAAAATTGATGGCGGTCAAAGGTGCCGTTTTTGCTATCAGTGCACTCTCCCATCCCAATGCCAAAAGTTTAGTGATAGGTTCGGGAAAAAAAGTAATAAGCAGGGAGAATGCCATTAAAAATAGCAGGAACCGTAAAAATATCGCCGTCGCAAAGACACCTTTATGTCTGCTCGCTACAAAAGAGGGCATAAAGGCCTGTGTAAATGCACCCTCTGCAAAGATACGGCGAAAAAGATTGGGGAGTTTGAAGGCGACAAAGAACATATC